>JAYEJY010000236.1:0-2368 GCA_034660795.1 Promethearchaeati archaeon
TCAAGTGATTTTTTAATGGTCTGTGGTGTAATATCATGTTTTTTGTTATATTGTATTTGTATTCTCCGACGTCGATTATTTTCATCAATAGTTCTACGAATTGAATTGGTAATTCTATCAGCAAACAGTAGCACTTTACCATTTATATTTCTGGAAGCTCGTCCAATAATTTGTGTTAATGATCTTTCAGATCGTAGAAAACCTTCTTTATCCGCATCTAAAATTGCTACGAGAGATACTTCCGGTAGATCCAACCCCTCTCTAAGTAAGTTTATACCTACAATAACATCATATTTTCCTTGTCGTAATCCACGTAAAATTGATACTCTATCAATCGTATCAATTTCAGAATGCATATATTCTGCTTTAATACTTTGTTCTTGAAGAAAAGATGATAATTCTTCTGCCATGCGTTTAGTTAATGTTGTAACAAGTGACCGTTCATTCTTAGCTGCTCGTTTTTTTATCTCATCTATAATAACATCAACTTGATTTTTTATTGGTTTCACAATAATTTCTGGATCAACAAGACCCGTTGGTCGAATAATCTGTTCAACGATCATATCAGCATTATTAAGTTCATATGGTCCTGGTGTTGCTGATGTAAAAACCACTTTTTTCATAAATTTTTTAAATTCTTCGAATCTTAACGGACGATTCTCTAACGCTGAAGGTAGGCGAAAACCATATTCAACTAGCGTTTCTTTTCTTGAACGATCACCACCATACATACCATGAATCTGCGGGATAGTAATGTGTGACTCATCAATAACAAGTAGAAAATCTTCTGGATAATGATCTAATAAACAAAAAGGTCTTTCACCAAAATTACGGTTTTCAAGATACATTGCATAGTTTTCAATTCCACTACAGTATCCCATTGTTTGCAACATTTCCATATCATAATTAACACGCTCTCTGATTCTTTGAGCTTCAATTAAAAAATCATTTTCCTTGAAATATTTGATGCGTTCCTTTAGTTCCTCATAAATTTTTTCAACTACATGCTCAATAGTTTCTTTTTTAGTTAAATAATGAGTTGCAGGATAAACATTGTAAGCTTCTAATTCCTTAATCCGCTTGCCTGTTGGAAGTTGATTCTTAGTTAAGCGTTCTATAGTATTTCCAAACATTTCTACACGGATGGTGTGATCATCAGCATGTGGAGGAAAGATTTCTATTGTATCTCCTTTAGCTCTAAAAGAACCTCTCTTTAAATCAAAATCATTACGTTTGTATTGCAGAGCAACTAATCTACGCAACAGTTCTTGGCGTTTAATTTCAATGTTTTTCTTTAACGATAGAATAGTCCGATAGGAATGAGGAGCACCCAAACCAAAAATCGCCGAAACACTTGCTACTACAATAACATCATTCCGTGTTGCTAGCGAGTGAGTTGATGCATGACGCATTTTTTCGATTTCTTCATTAATATCAAAATCTTTATCGATATAAGTATCTGTTCGGGGAACGTATGCTTCCGGTTGATAGTAATCATAAAACGAAACAAAATATTCCACAGCATTTTCCGGGAAATATCGCCGATAATCCGAACATAATTGAGCTGCAAGAGTTTTATTTGGTGCCATTACTAATGTGGGAAGTTGTAATTCTTCAATTATATTTGCGACAGAAAAAGTTTTTCCGGAACCTGTAACACCTTTTAATACATTATATTTTCGTCCTTTTTTTATGCTTTCAACAATTCGTTCTATTGCTTTAGGTTGATCACCTTTTGGCGTTAAGCCTTCAGCTAATTGAAATTCACCCATTGTTAATCGCATCTTAGAGGTTTTTAATTATGTAGAAAAATATCCTAACAAGTAAATTTGTGAGAGAGATTACTAAAAGTATTTGTAATCCTATTGAAAAAATAGAAAAGAAAAAGAAAAAAATCAAAAAGAAACGGGGAAGAGAATTTATTCTACTTTAAAAGCAACTTTACAGGTAGCTTTATACTTTGTAATTTTTCCATCTTTTACACTTGCTGTGAAATTAACAACATCAACACCAGTCATGTTACGGACCGTCTTTTTTGCTTCTTCAATAGCGTTTTTCGCAGCATCTTCCCAACTTTTCTCTGAACTTCCAATAATCTCAATTACTTTAACGACCATTTTTCAATCTCCAAATAATATAGGTAATAGAGTACAAATAAAGAAGGTGTTGATAAAATTTTCCCTTAAAAAATTTAAAACATAATTGAGTTAAACTCCAATTATCTAATTAATAAGCATTTTTGCTTAATGGTTAACAAACAAGATAGATTTTATTTAGTAAGTGATGGAAAGACTGTTTTTTTCTCAAACATAAAAAAAAAAAGAAAAAATCCTCAAGAACAATTGCCAACTCAACAACAAATTCAAAT
>JAYEJY010000237.1:0-12121 GCA_034660795.1 Promethearchaeati archaeon
TAATTGGGTAACTAATGATGGCCTTACTTTTACTATTGATTTGGACCCTAATGCTAAATGGGCTGATGGTGTTTCAATTAATGCTTCAGATATTCAATATAATTATCAATTAATTATTGATCCAGACTATGCTCATCCTGATGTAACTTATTGGTCCTCATACATAAATGAAAATACTGTTACCATTATTGACGAATTTACAGTAAATATGACTTTTACTCAACCTTATATCTTCCAAGAAGGTAATTTAGCTCTTGATTTATTACCTAAACATATTTGGGAAAGTGTACCGCCTAAAAAACCATTCATTACAAGCTGCTAGTTGGGCGATTTCTGACCCATCGAAAATTATTGGTGCTGGTCCCTATAAATTAGAGGAATATAATGAAACAGATGATATTATTCACCTAACAAAGAATCCCTATTTTGCTGATTTAACAGCTGGTACAGATCCAAACTTCCAAGATGTCTATTTTGAATTCTATTCCACTAAAGAAGCTGCTCTCTCAGCATTATCTTCTGGTACTATTGATATGATTGATGCTGAATTCTCACCTATAATTGATGAAGTTAAAAATATTACAAATGCCACATATCGCTTAGTTGTAGATCCTGGTTCCCAAGAAATGGCTTACAATTGTCAACATCCTCTTCTAGGTACCGGAGAATCATGTCCTATACCAGGTAAAGAATCAGCTCGACACATTCGACGAGCAATTGACTATATGATACCACGGAAAGAAATTATTGATTTGTTTTTTGAAGGACTTGCTATGCCCGGTAAAACACCAATGCCTGCAGTTTCAATTGGCTTCGATGAGAGTCTTGAAGCAAGAGAGTATTCCATTAAATTAGCTAAAGATGAAATGCGAGCAGCTGGCTATCAGTATGTTGAGGATACAACTACAATATTAACAAAAACAATTGGTATCAATTTTTCTTTATTGTTAATGATTATTGAATTACTTGCATTTATTATGGTAATTTATATGAAAAAATCTCGATAAATTACTTTTTTATTATTTTCTAATTCCCATATACTTTATTCTATATCATGTAGATATATTATATATGAAGACTGAAGAACGTCTTTTTATTCAAATTCAAACGATGAACTTATTTCTGTAAAAACTGGTAATTCATAAAATTCTTCTTCATTACTAATATATGCCCAAGCACTGATTATTATTTTAAAATATTCTTCAGTAGAAATAAGAACCTTCCCTTGTAATTTACAACCTTCTGACTCCGTTTCCCAGCTTGAATCATGTATTTGATTTCTTTCTGTTTTTTTCTTTTCCAAGCTAACAATAATTTCTATCCATGACACTTTGTTGAATTTCTCATCTATGATTTTCTCTTGAAATTCAAGGTCCTCTGCTTGATCTTCTATATATTCTTCATCGTCATCACTTAGTTCTGCGTCGCCATTAGGATGAGAGTGATATTCTCCTAAAATTAGAAGATTAAAAGATTTCACAAATCCTTCCATCATTTGTACTTTTTTTTC
Source organism: Promethearchaeati archaeon (assembly GCA_034660795.1). Lineage (GTDB taxonomy): Archaea > Asgardarchaeota > Heimdallarchaeia > JABLTI01 > JABLTI01 > JAYEJY01. The sequence goes on from JAYEJY010000237.1 coordinate 1,511, forward strand.
ATTTCTTTTCCAAGATCCTTTTCTTGAACGAGCTGATAAACTAGGGAAGACTGTATTTATAGTTATAGTCGGTTGATATTTGCCATCAATCCACTTTTTTTCTATTGTACCTACAAGTAATCCTCCGGTTTCTTTTGGATAATTTTCCATAATAGGCCCTAATAGGGAGAGAAACGCTTCAGCAGTGAAATATAAATTCATATCCTCGTCTTTTAGGAAAAAAATGCTCATGTTTTTTACATCCAGATTTTTTTATAGTTATTTAATCTTATTTGTAAAACTCTAACATAAAAGTATGTACGATGGTAAATAAATCTATTAATATAATAAAAATAGTAAAAAAAAAAGAAAAAAGGAATAAATCTATTGTGGCATAATCCATTCTTTATCTGTAGCAATATAAATAACGTCTATGATGACTCCTATACCACATAAACCTGCAGTGCAAAGCCATAAGATGCCTGAAATAGTATATCCCTTCATAAAGCGGTGAATGCCTAATCCACCTAAGAATAGGGCAATCAATAAATCCATCATTTTGTCGTTTTTTTCTTCACTCATTGTATTGATTTTCTCCCAATTTTTTTGGTTGTTATTTTAGAAGTAATATACTATCTATAATTTTTTGTCTGTAAAATATATGAGAATTGTTAATAATTTTAATTATTTTTAAAATAAAAGATTTTTAATTACTCAATAATCTTGAAGGAAAGAAATTCTTTTTAAGTAGTTCAATGAAATGGGAAAAATGGTAATTATGGTCGATAAAGACTCCTATAAAGTAGAAAAATTTCCCTTAGTTAGAAAAACGATAAGTGAGTTTGGGCATCAAAGTAAGTATTTTAATCATATAAAGGGAATTTATGAGGTCGATGTTACCAAAGCCTGGCATTATATTAAAGATTACAAAGAAAAAACTGGGACGAAAATTTCTTTTACCTCATGGATTATGAATTGCGTTGCTCAAGCCATCAGTGAGTATAAAACTGTACAGGCTTTTCGTTGGGGAAGAAATAAGATGGTCACTTTTGATGATGTTGATGTTAAATGTAATGTAGAAAAAGAAATCAATGGAAATATGGTCCCTATACCTTATATTGTTCGTAAGGCAAATGAGAAATCTTTACGGGAAATACATGAAGAAATTCGAAACGCACAACAGCATGATAAAGATCAAAGGAAAAAAGAACGTAGTATCAAGAAAAGGCAAAATTTTATTATGAGTCTACCAAAATTTATCCGAAATATCATTTGGAAAATAGTCATGAGAAGCCCCTTCAAAATGAAAAAGCATTTTGGAACAATTGGTCTTACTGCAATGGGTATGTTTGGTAGAAATATAACAGGATGGGCTATTCCAAAAACGGGTCATTCAACAACTTTTGCCATTGGGGCAGTGAAAACAAAACCTATTGTGGTTAATGATGAAATTAAAAAACGAGAAATGTTACACATGACTGTTGAATTTAATCATGACACTGTAGATGGAGGTCCAGCTGTACGTTTTGTTCAGAGATTGATTGATTTATTAGAATCAGGTTTTGCTTTAGATACTTTTGCTTCTGAGTAATTTCATTTGTATTCTTGAGCTTTCTGGAAACAATCTTTGGCTTTTTCATTTTCGCCTATTGCATTATAGCATTTAGCTAAATTACTCCATGCTCCTGGAACTTTTGGATTAATTTCAAGTAGTTGTTTATATAATTCAATTGCTTTTGGTATATTATCGCTATTCCCATAAGCTGTTGCTAATTGAAATAAAACTTCTATGTTATCGGGCATTTTTTCATGGATATCCTTGAACAATTTTAAAGCCTTGGTATGTTGATTTAATGCAGCATAGACTTTTCCTAAATCGAATTGTACATCAACATAATTAGGTGATTGTTCCCTTGCTTTTTCTAATAATTTTCTTGCATCTTCTAACTCTCCTTGATTCCCCACAATTGTTCCTAATCGGTACAGAGTTGTCACATCTTTAGGTTTAATACTGAGCGCTTGTTCAAATAATTCCTTCGCCTTATCAAATTTCTTTCTTTGAAAATGGACTTCCGCTAATAAGTTTAATGCTTCAAAGTGATCTTGTTTTTTAGCTAAAATTTCTTCAAGATTCTTTATTGATTTTAGGGGTTCATTTTCTTCCCAATATATTTTTGCTAATGCAATTCTAGCATTATGGTCTTTTGGACGTAATTCAGTATATTTTTTAAAATGCTTAATTGCATTAGATAATTCTCTTTTTTGAACGTAAGCGGTTTCTAAATTAAAATGTGCCTCTGGATAATCTGGGTCATTTTTCAAAGCTTCTTTAAAACAGTCGATGGCTTTGTCTAGTTTTTTTTGTATTCCGTAGATAATTCCTTTATTTCTCCAAGAACCTGCATGGTCTGGTACTTTTTCTAAAATTTTATCTAATTTTTTTAGGGCTTCTTTATATTCTCCGTCATTAAAATATTTTAATGCTTGTTTATCGAGTTTTCTTAATTTTGCGTTTTTAAAAATTGCACCAATCAATCCAAAAGACATCTGTATAACCTTTCTTTTTTTATATAATTAGATGATAGGTCTTATTATCAAATCTTATGCTAAAAATTATTATAATTAACTAAAATATGGCTTAAAAAATCAATATAGAGAAGAAAAGGATCAAAGGAATGAATGAAATATTACATTTTTATTTTTTTGATTTTTTAAATTCCTTTTGGACTTCTTCGTAAAACTTCTTATCTGTTAACACATCTATTGCTGTCATTGCTAGTGCTTTTGCAGCGGTGATCATTGCTTCTAAACCTTTTTTGGAGGCTGCTGCTTTTGCAAAATCTTGAGAATGTCCAGCAACATCTTCACTTTCACAGATAGCTATATAGGGATGTATTGTTGGCATTTTTTGGCTAACATTTCCTATATCACTAGATCCTATTCCGCCATCTTCGGATAAAGGTTTGATAGGCTCTCCAATGATTTCTAGATTTTTTTCAAAGGCTTTGCCTAGATGTCGGTTCATTTTTCTTGCACTATAACTGGGTCCTGTTTTTTTCCATTTCATTTCCGCACCTGTCATTAATGCTGCTCCTTTCGCACAATTAATCAATTTCTCAAGCACTTCATCACGATATTGATCATCTTTAGCTCTTACATAAAATTCAGCTGATGCATATTCGGGAACGATGTTAGGTTTTACTCCTCCCTTTTTTACAATGCCATGTATACGTGCATCTGTCCGTATATGCTCTCGTAAATAATTAATTCCGGTAAAAGTTAACATTACCGCATCAAGTGCACTTACTCCTTTTTCGGGATCTGCTGCTGCATGGGCAGGTTTGCCGAAAAACTCAATTTCAATAGGAGTCATTGCTAATCCTCCTCGCCCCGTCATAGTGTATGTTCCGGAAGGATGAAACATTAATGATATATCTATATCATCAAATACCCCTTCTTCAAGCATTATGACTTTACCTCCTCCTTCTTCTTCTGCTGGTGTCCCCAAGAAAACGATTTTACCGGGCAGTTCCTTTTTCATTTGTGCTATTCCAAGTGCTGCTCCGAGGGCAGCTGTTCCAATTAAATTGTGCCCACAAGCATGTCCAATTTCTGGTAATGCATCATATTCAGCTAGGAATGCAACCGTTGGTCCTTCTTTTTCTGCTGGATAATCTGCTCTTATCGCTGTAGGAAGATCTGCAACACCTGTGCGAACTTTATAACCAGCTTTTTCAAGATTCTTTGTTAAGATTTTAACAGCGGTATGTTCTTTAAATCCTAATTCAGGGTTAGCATGTATCTCTAAAGCAATATCTTTTAACACCTTTTTCTTATCATTAATAATCTCGCAAACTTTTGTTTTCTTTTTCATCATAATTCCACAAAGAAAACTACATAAGTTTGTTAATAAATAAATCTTAGGTAAAAAAATCAAAAAAATAGAAACCTTAAAACAGCTCTTTTTTTGGTCATTTTATGGTCAGATTTGAACATAATCTATTATATATCTGAATAACTCACATCTAAATGAAATTAGAAAATCATATTTAGGATTAAATTTTAAATAAATAAAAAGTTGATAAAAATGATTGATCATATAGAACAAGGTATTAAGTACGGTCAAACATTAAATCCGGATTTCTTAGATTTACGGTTTCAAAGAAAATTTACCTCTAATTTTCAAAGTAAAGATCAAGAATTAACATCTAAAACAGGCACGAGAAGAGGATTTGCAGCTCGGGCTCTTGTTGATGGTGCTTGGGGCTTTGCTTCCACAACTTCAACTGATTTTGAGGATTTAAAAGGTATAATTGATCGTGCTGTAAAACTAGCTAAAGCCTCTGCAAAAAGCCGAAAAGAGAAAGCTGAATTAGCAAAGGTAAAACCACACAAAGAAAAACTGGTTTCACCCAGAATAAAGGATTTACTGGATATATCAATTGAAGAAAAAATTCAATCGATAAAAGAAGCAGAAAAAGTCTATAAAAATTATGACCTAATTAAAAGTTATGTCTTGAATTATCAAGAATTAATTGACCATAGAATTGTAGCCAATACTGAAGGAACGCTTATTGAACTCAAAGATATGAAACCAACCGTTGTTGCTCAAGCAGTTGCTCGGGAACAAAATAAAATCGCTCCTTATCGTGATGCTTGGTGTAAGACTAAAGGATATGAACTTATTGAGGAACACCCCTTAAATGAACTCGCTGAATTCGTCTCAGAACAAGCCATACAAAATCTTGAGGCAACATTACCTTCTGGTGGTCAAACTAAAGTAGTTATTGACCATACGAGTGTTGGTATTATAGCTCATGAGGCTGTTGGGCATTGTAGTGAAGCGGATTTAGTTGAAGCAGGTAGTTTTCTTAAAGGAAAACTTGGTAAAAAAGTCTGTTCTGAATTAATCACTATCATTGATACGCCAGTTCTTGAAGATGCAAGTGGTTGGTTACCATATGATGATGAAGGAACAAAAGGAAAAGAAGTTGAAATAATAAAAGATGGTATCTTGAAGGGATATCTGACTAATCGGGAATATGCAGCAAAATTAGGAATTGAACCAACCGGTAATGCTCGAGCATTTACGTTTCAAGATGAACCCTTAGTAAGAATGAGAAATACCTACATTGCTCCCGGTGATATGACAGATGAAGAATTATTCGAAGCTGTAGGGGAGGGATTATTTGTCACTGGCATGATGAATGGTTCAGCTGATACTTCTGGTGAATTTATGGTAGGAACCGGACAAGCTTTCCAGATTGAAAATGGGGAATTAACAGATAAGGTATTCATAGGTCCAACAATGACTGGGAATGCTTTTGAAATGCTAAGCGATACTATTGGTGTCGGCAAAAACTTGCGACTCAACCTAGGGAGTGGTTTTTGTGGGAAAGAACAACCCGCAAAAGTTGACGCTGGGGGCGGAAAATTAGCAACGAAAGTTATCCTTGGAGGTAGATAAACCAATGTTTACAAATGAATTATCAATTGGTCATAAGGTAATCGATACATTTGATAAAAAAGATCTAGATGCAATAGAAATTTATTTTTCTTATAATAATTCAAAACAGTTAACCATAAATGGTAAGAGCATTAGTACGCAACGAGCGAAGGAAGAAATGGGTGCTGGTATTCGGATTATCAAGAATGAATGTATGGGGTATTCCTTTACGAATATTCTGACAGAAGAATCATTAATAAATTGTGCGAATGAAGCATTGACTATTGCTAAGAACTCTCCTCCCATCAAAGACCTTTGTTTACCAGAAACGCAAAAATATGGTGATATCAAAGGGATATACAATAAAGACTTAGCTGATTTATCTGTTGATATATTAGCAGAGGACGGATTAGCTTATATTGACGGTTTTTCAGGCATTGATTCTAGAGTTAAATCTGTTTTAAGTGGAATTACTCTTAGCACTTCAGGAAATGCAATTTTGAATTCTAATGGTGTGGAAGCCACTCAACAATCAACCTTCTATGAAGCAAGCTTAATGGCTATAGCAAGCGATAAAGACAAATCAGGGGCATATGTTTTTGATACTGTTTTTGAAAGAGATCATTCTGTTGATATGAAAGCAATTGGTGAAAAACTGGGTCAAAAAGCAATTGATAATCTGAATCAAGAAACCATAAAAAGCTTTGAAGGCGAAATAATTTTTGAAGCGCCAGCGATGTTTAATCCTATTGGCGTAGTTATTGGTTTAGCAGTTTCAGCAGATAGACAACAAAGAGGAACATCTTTTTGGAAAGATAAACTTGCTGCTAAAGTTATTGATGAAAAAATAACCTTTATTGATAAACCACATGATCTCCAAGGTGGGCATGGTGTTAGAATATTCGATGATGAAGGTACTGCTACACAAGAAACTGAAATTATTAAGAATGGTGTCCTCCAAACATTTCTCCATGATCAACGAACAGCAGCAAAAGAAGGATTAACAAGTACTGGCAATGCATTACGGCAAGGGGCTCAACCTTTTATGCAACCCCCATTAGTAATTTTTCCAAATTCTCCATGGATTAAAGCTGGTGATATGTCAAAGGAAGAATTAATTGAAACCACAAAAAAAGGGCTTATAATAAATAATTATCAAGGGACACTCAGACCAGAAAATGGCGTTTTCTCAGGAGTGGCAAAAGGAGCCTATTTTATAGAGAATGGTGAAATTGTGAAACCTGTCACTGGAATATCAATCTCTGGAAATGTTTTTGATATTTTGAATAAAGTTACTGGTGTAGGAAAAGATTATCATCTTGCTAATAATCATTTTCGAACGCCAATCGTCCGTTTCTCTGGAATTACTATTTCCACTAAATAATTTTTCTTTTTTTTCTTCTTTTCTTTTTTCTTACTATTTCTTAGAAAGGTTTTATATTGCTAAAAAGATAATATTCCCATTTTGGCAATATTTAAATATCCCCTCTATCATATACTAACTGGTGAAAAGAATATGAATAAAAAAAGAAAACCTCGTCCCGAGGATTATAAAAAGAGACAAAGAATACCACCTGGTCCACCACCTCCAAGATTTAGCATGTATCCGGGACATATGAATCATCCATTTCTGAGATTTCGACCATATCTAGGCAATCACCCATTTAATTATGATATTCTTTCACATCATTTTGAAGAACCACTTGAAGATTTGGAAACAAAAGATGATGCGTTAGAATTTCTTGAAATAAGGCATAAATTACTCCAAAAAACAAGGAAAGAAATAGAACAAATGTTGAAACGACTTGATTCTCGTGAATCAATTATCAATGAGACACAAACAAAACTGCAGAAAATGAAAGAATTTGAACCGGAAAAATTGCGAAAGATCTTGCAAGAAGGCTATCGGAAATATCTAAAAGATTGGCTAGATGAAGAATTATAATATGCTTAGATATTATAATGAAATCTTCTAGCTATTCATCGTTAATATTTGAAAGAAGAATACACTGTGATTATAAATAATATATTTTTCAGATAAACAAAATCAAAAAAAATGATGTGACATATTAATGAAGTTTAGCTCCACTTATCATCATCCACCAACTCCTCCACCACCCCCACTTCCACCAATGCCATTTGGAAGAGAAATGCTGAAAGAACTACGTGAACTCGTTTTTCTGTGGACAATTGCAGAGGAATCTGAGGGTATAACAGGTTATGATCTTCAAAAAAATTACCAAGCAAAACAAACAAATGTCTATCGAACATTAAATGAAATGACCAAGAAAGGATACCTTACTTATCAAGAAAAAACAGTTAACGGACGAGCTCAGAAGCTTTTTGCTATTTCAGCAAAAGGACAAAAACATTTAGACTATTTGAGAAAAAAATGGACAGCACGTATTAGTTTTCTTACAGATATTATCCCTCCCGGAGGACGATTTTTTCCACTCAAACAAAAACATCGGCAAGACCATCTTTTAAAAGAAATATCTCAATTAGAAAACCAAGAAGAAGTAATAGACTATTTAATCACTCTTCAACATCACTATCAAATACGTTCAGAAAACTTAGCAAGACACAGCGATAATCTTCAACAAATCGTTGAGTTAATTGAAACTACTACAAAGCAAATTAGACAACTACCTAATTTTTCCTCGGAAAAAGTAAATGATATTATAAAAGATATGTTTGAAAATATCTAACCTAAAAATTCTAACCTTTTCTAGATTTTTTATTTTTATATCTTGCTTTCTTTAGAAAAATAATAAAAGGGAAGGAACTTAATCCTTCCTGTTTTCCAATATTAATTCCAAGAAATATTCGTGGAATCTTGTGTCATCAGTTAGCTCAGGATGAAATGTTACCGCCAAGCAATTATTCTGTTGAGCTGCAAATATTTGGGAATCGTTTCTCGCCAAAACTTTAACATTTTTCTTAGCCTTTATGATAACTGGAGCTCTGATAAAGACTCCAGGAAAGGGATCCTCATTCCATTCGGTAATTTTTATAGATTGTTCAAAAGATTCTTGTTGTCGTCCATATCGATTGCGGATAATCTTTATATCCATAAGTTCTAACAAACTTTGTTCGAATCCTTCAACAATGTGATCTTTTGATGCTTTTGACAAGAGGATAGCTCCTGCACAAGTGCCAAAAATCGCCATGCCATTTTTTGCTTTTTCCCGTATTTTGGATGCTAATTTTGCACCAAATCGTTTTTCAGATATAAAACGACTCATAACGGTGCTTTCACCACCGGGAATTATTAATCCATCAAGCATGTCAATTTGTTCAGGATGTTTCACTACAACAGTTTCTGAAGCAATATTTCTTTTTACTAAAACTTCATCCATCATTATGACATGTTCTAAGACATCACCTTGAATGTCTAAAACACCAATTCTAAGAGGAGCTGTTGCACTCATTATGACTCCGCTCCTCTAGTTTGCATCGAAACTTTCATTTCATCGCCGGTAATACCAAGCATAGATTTTTGTTCATTAATCATCTTTTGAGCCTCAAAAACAACTTCTGGTTTATCCCAATAAGATGTAGCTAAGACAATTGCTTTCGCTCGTTCAAGAGGATCATCGCTCTTAAAGATGCCAGACCCAACAAATATCCCATCAGCTCCTAACATCATCATTTGAGCAGCATCAGCCGGGGTGGAAATTCCGCCAGCAGCAAAATTAACTACAGGTAATCTACCTAATCGTGCAGTTTCTAAAACTGTCTCTAGGGAACATTTCATTTCTCTACTTTTCATTAAAAGCTGTTGATAATCATTGACTTTATATAAATCAGTTAATGAGCGAATTTCACTATTAACAATTCGAAGATGTCTGATAGCTTCTGCAACATTGCCAGTACCAGGTTCACCTTTGGTTCTAATCATGGCTGCACCTTCATCAATTCGTCGTAAAGCACTGCCGAGATTAAGTGCACCACAAACAAATGGACATTGAAAGTCCCATTTCCATATATGTCGCAACTCATCAGCAGGGGTTAAGACTTCTGATTCATCAATACAATCAACTTTTGTTTCTTGTAAAACTTGGGCTTCATAGGTATGTCCAATTCTACATTTTGCCATAACCGGGATTGTTATTGCTTCTAGAATATCTTCAATGATTGTAATAGAAGCTGTTCTTGCAACTCCACCTTTTCTCCGCACATCAATCGGGAGTTTGTCAAGGACCATCACAGCAACAGCTCCAGCATCTTCTGCAATTTGAGCTTCTTCCACTGTGGTGACATCCATAATGACACCTCCTTTTGTCATACGAGCAAAGCCTCGCTTAACACGATTCGTTGCTTTTATTTTATGCATGTCCGGAGGAGTTATTTCATCTATTTCTCCCTTTTTCATATATGTTCTTTCGGGGAATAATCTTTTCATAATAAATAACACCTCATATATACAATTTGAAAGTTGTATATACAATTTTTAAGTGACCTATTATATTGTTTCCATAAAAACATTTCGAACTTATTGAAGAAATAAGTAAGTGTACAGCAGATAACATGGGCATTTACGAAAAAATCAAGGATTAATTTTATCATATGTAATTAATAAAAAATCTAAAATAAATTAAAAATTACAATAAATATCAATTAGTGGAGAAGCTAAAATAAAATGCAAAAAGAAATCGTTTGTACCAATTGTCATGCACAACTTGGAGAGATACAAAGGTCAATAACTTGTCCTCAATGTAGTACAAATGCAGTAGAATTTCAAGTTTTTTTTACAGCTGATGACAAACCAGCTATTCATCAAGCAAATCAAGGTGTTTGGCGATATAGTGATTTTTTGCCAGATTTTACACAAAAAATTAGTCTAGGTGAGGGATTGACTCCTATCCGGAAAGCTCATCAACTTTTTGCAGAAGATATTCAATTGTCTTTTAAATTAGAGGGAAAGAATCCAACTGGTTCTTTTCTTGATAGAGTTTCCCCTGTTTTAGTTTCCGATGCAATTGCAAAAGGAATGGTTTCTACAATATGTGCTTCTGATGGAAATTTAGGTGCTTCTATTAGTGCTTATTGTGCTAATGCTGGTCTGGATAGTATTTGTGTTGTTCCTAAAAGTACTTCCCCAGAGAAAAAGGTTCAAATGATCGCTCATGGTGCAAAAATTATTGATTATGGAGATACTATTGATGATAGTTTAGATCTTGCAC
>JAYEJY010000238.1:0-2346 GCA_034660795.1 Promethearchaeati archaeon
AAAGCATATCCAAAAGAAGGAGCCTATTTTAATTCACTGTTTAGCTGGTTGTGGTAGAACTGGTCTTATGTTAGCTGTGGCAGAGAGATTTATTTATGGATCATCTGCTGAAAAAGCAATTAGAAAGGTTAGACAGTCTCGACCTTGTGCTATTGAAAATTCTATACAAGAAGAATTTGTTAGGAATTATAAACGTAAGAATTTTCATCTTAGTTTATTGAAAAAGATATTAACGAGAAAATAGCGAATTATCATTTGTTGTTAGCTTTCTATTTTAACTTGTTTTTTTATTAGCACGTTTCTTTTCTTAAGTTCATCAATAACCGTTTGGGATGGAACATTAAATTCTTGAACTATTACACCATTCTTTTCAATTTTATTTTTTGCCAATAATTGGGCGATAATTGAAACAGGAAAAGCAGTTGTTCTCATCATTGCGGTAAGTTGAGTTTTTTCATCAAAGTAATCTATCAACTCATATGTTAAATTTGTCTTACGATTATCTTTTTTTCCAGTAATAGATACACGCATTAAAACCACATCTTCAATTATGCCTTGATATAATGTTTGGTAAAGACACTTTTCAAGAACATCTCGAGGTTTAACTAAGCAGCTATTAATTTTGATTTCTTTTTCTTTTGCTAAACCTAGGGAAAAAAGAAGACGAATTTTTTCACAATGACCTGGATATCTTATTGTTTTATAATCTAGTTCCTTTACTTTATTTGCAAGCGTATGTGGTAGAGTTGATGTTCCCCCAGAGGTATGAAAGGCTTCTAATTTACCAAAAGGCTCTGGAAACGTTATACATTCAACTTCCGTTAAAGAATCCACTTCTTGTACAGAACCATTTCTAATGATTGTGGCTTTTTCTTTATATTCATTAATCAACCCTTTAACCGAAAAAACAAGAGCATAATCTAAAGGGTCTTGTGGATTTTGAGGAAGGCCTCCAACCCGTATATGAATTTCATCAACAGTATCTATATTAGATACCCCATCAGCAGTAAGAATATTACCTAAACCGGGGGCTAACCCACAATCAGCTATAATAGTCACTTCATTTTGTTTAGCTTTTTTATTTAAGGAGAATTGTTTTTGAACAATTGAATTATTTCCTCCTAAATCAATAAAATCTGAACCAGCTTCAATAGCAAGCTGACTTAATTTATAATTATAATGATAAGAAATGCTGCCAATTGTAACTTCAACTTCACTCATGTTCTCTAGAACAGCATTTTCATTTTTAACATCTAATTGTAGAGTAGCAACTTTTGAGTTATCTAGAAAAGTTTTAACTTCTTGTAATGCCTTTTGTTTATAATCAGCAATTATAATTTCTGCATGTGGCATATATTGCATTAAATCATATGCAATTGCTCGGCCCATTAATCCAGCACCTAAGAGTAAAAACTTCATTAAATTACCTTCTAAAATTTTTTCACTAAATTAATTTACCCCTATATTATTTGATATTTTCCTCTATTAAGGTGTAAAACTAGTTCTAATGCCTTCTAAGAAAAGATAATATATGAGATTTCAGTAAAAAGGTATAGTTACAATCTATTTTAAAAAAGTATGGAGTTTTGATTAATGAAATATAAAATACTTCCTGCATTTGTTATTCTTGTAATGATTCTTAGCTTACCAATTTTTGCTGGTAGTGAAGTAACAAATCCAGAAGACTTATCTCGAAAAAATCAGAGCACGAACAATGATTTGGTTAGTGAAAAGGGAGAATATGTTTTAGGTGATACAACTGTAGAAGTTACAAATCCCTCAGATGATTTAACCCAAATTTCACTCAATTCAACATATCGAATAAATATATATCGGTAGGAAGAATATTTCCAAGCTGAATTTTATGAGTTAGAACCAGCAGATACCTTGGTATTTGGAATTTACATGGAAACCTCAGAAGAGAATACAACAGTTGAATTGACATTAGATGATGGTATGATAATTAGCATGGTTAAAACCGTTGATGGTTTATGGACCGTGAGAATCGGTGAATTCAATATTATCTGGGATCAGTCAACAAGCGAATTATTTGTCACTTCAGAATCATTTGTTATCAATATAAGAGAAAATATTGATGGATATCAGGTTTATGATATTCTGATGTTTGGCTATTTGAATTTAATAGTTGAGCAAATAGACATCAGAAGTTGGTTAGTAAGTATAGAATCTTCACCATCACCAATTTTTGTAGATTATTTCCCAAGTGCCTATTATACTCCAGGAAACTTAACTGTGACTCATGATTCTATTCTTTATGATGGTCCAGATGAAACTTGGGCAGCTCCAATTACCTCTGATGGAATAACTTTCTTCTTCAGTGACACA
>JAYEJY010000239.1:0-12068 GCA_034660795.1 Promethearchaeati archaeon
AAGGAAAGCGTAAAATCTACATTCAGTGTATGTATGATTTTGTAATAATTTTCTACTCCTTCAGCGTCTGGGGCAAATACCCAACAAAGCGGAGAAGCAATATTTAGGGGTTTATTTTCTTCTAAGGTATTTATGTATACGTTATTGATGTACAAATCGTCCATATAAAATTGCGTTGTGTAAGAATGGACATGTTGTCCAATCTCTATTTTATCAGTTGAGATACCTTTTCTTTCTGTTGAAGCTGATTTTGCATATTCACCATTAATATATATACTATACACGATGTTCTCATTTTGTTCATTAGTATTTAAGATAATATCAATTTGATAAAGTTGTTTTGGAATCAGATGATCTTGTAATAGATAACCAGAAGTGTGATAAGTTGGATGATCAGGGGGTGCAAATAGTTGAATACTATCAGTATAGAACCCTATTTGTAATTGCCAAGTATCACCCATATCATCATTTATTGTGAAATCAACATAACCATATGTATCTGTGAAACTAGAAGGTGTATTGAATGCTGCTTTGAAGGATATCAAAAGAGGGGATGCTAAGTTCTTAGTTATGTCTCTGACAAGATATGAGGAGGGCTTAGTATCATACTCGAATTTAATTAATTTTGTATCTCCATAACTGAAGTCGTCTATAAGATCTTCATTATCTGAATAGGTAATTTGTATATCATCTTGATCTTCATAAATCCAATTCCAAGCATCCGATATCTGACCTTCAAAGTTTTCGAAGTAATTGAGATGAGTTCTATCAATTCTCTCTTTCAACACAAATGAAAAGTCAGCATTAGTATCCGGAACGAATCGCTTTCCTTTACTAAAATAATAAGGATGACGAGCTAACAATATATATTCGTCAGAATCTTCTTCTATTCCTAAACAAAACTCACCATCATTATCTGTCGTTGTAGTTACTGCGTTATTATAAGGTGATGTGCCTTTTTTATAGACTCTTACTGTTACATCAGGAATTCCATAATTTTTTTCTGAATGAGTTACTTTACCAGTTAGTTCTATGTGAGGAATAAATTCTAAAGCAAAATTATATGTTCCACCTGTATTAGTTACTGTTTTCGATGCTGATTGATACCATTCTTTTGTAACCTTTATCTCACCATTTTTGATAAGTTCATGTTGCATAGAATAATAGCCATTAGAATCCGTCTTATCACTTGTAATATAGTTATTATTACTATATAATTTAACATCAGCATTTGCTAGTGAATTATCATTTGTATCCCTAACATATCCATCAAAGGTATAAAGTTGTTTTTCTAATTCTATTGTGTAGGTCCCACCAGTATCACTCACATCTATTGTTTTTGTTATATAGCCACTTTTTGATGCTTCCAATTCAGCATAGTAAACATTTTCCCCGTATAATTCAAAACTTCCATCAGTAGATGTATAATCCTGAGATGCTTTATTACCAAAACTTAGTAATTTTACTAACGCATTAGCAATAGAATCCCCAGTTTTGTCTTTAACAAATCCAGTATATTTAGAACCAAGTGACTCTAAGTAAAAATTATATGTTCCACCACTCGTGCTAACAGATATTGTTTCACTCTTATAATCAGTTTTTGATGCTTTTAATCCAGGTGAACTTACCATATCTGTGTAGAAACAATAATACCCATTGCTATCTGTATAATCTTCTGCAACTTGTGATCCTAGATCAATAAGTTGTAAATGTGCATTAGAGAGCGGGTTTCCATTTGAATCTTTAACATAACCTGAATAGGAGGGATAAATTGGCTCCTGAGGTAATGACGCTTTCACATTAAGTATCATTATTGAGGAACTTATCAATAAGAATAGAATAACTCCAATAACTATCTTGTTTGCAAATTTTCTTTTCATTTTTTATCACTTTCGTGTTTTTTTATCAGCCCAGATGCCTGAGCAACTATTATTATTTTTATATCTTTTATTATATAAATATATACATTTATAATGATTTTAATTTTAACCCCTAAACTAAAAATAGCAATTAAGTAACAATAAAAAGAGATAGGTCAAATAAATAACTTAAAAACAAAAAAGCTAAATTTTGAAACAACTGATAAAAAAGTCAATGTGTTGTGAGGATACTTGTTCACGAAAGAATCTCGATAATAATTATTCATCTTTCAGAATATCTTTTACTTTTGCCATTCCAAAATACGTTTCAATATTCATCCCAAATTGAAATTCGTCTATTTGGTTTTCATCTAATAATTGTGAAAAGAAGACAATAAGATTTCGGTAAATAATATCATTCAAATAGACAAAACAAAGTATTTGTTTCTTCTCTGGGTCGGTAACATTCCTTACGGGGGAAATATTAGTAAAGGGCAGTTTTTGTAATAAAGGAATAAGTATTTCAAAAATGGGTATATTTTCAGAAGAGCACCACAATAATGATCCCATTGGCAAGAAATTCCGTATTTCAAAATGAGGATAAATAACATCGTCTTCTAGGAGTTTGAGTTTTATTGTGGACAGGTTTTGTGCGTGCATCCCTAAATGTTCTGCTAATTCTTTTTGGGTTAAATTATAATTACCCACTAAATCATCTATAATGTTGGTTTCTAATGGTGTTAATTGATATACTTCTTCCGGTGGATAAGTATACTGGAAGAGCTCATCCAGTACTAATTGCTGCTCTTTTGTATTCTTCAGGAAGCGATATGTTTTTACAAAATCGATTTTCCACCGCTGTTCTTTTTTATCGTATAAATCGAATGTCCACTTAATTTGTGGTGGTGAAGTTAATTCTAATAGATTGAGTGTTTGTTGTTCCTTTCGTTGTTTTTCAAATTCTTGTATGATATCTTCTCGAGTTGATTGGTCAACATAATATAAGCGCAAATAGTGTTTTTTTCCCCATAAAAAGGTCGCCTGTCCATCACGATATTTCTCATAGTTTTCGAATCGTTCGTAATCTTTCGGATTCTGAGTCAAAAGATAGAGTGGTTGAATCCCTAATTTTCGCCAATTAACTCTTGTTAAAATTCTTAAGCCGAGTTTTTCTTTGAGTTTTTGATAATGCCGATAGACAGCTGCATAAGAATGGCCTGTTTCTTCAGTTAATTCTTTTATTACCAATGTTGGGTCTTTTGAGAGTGCTTTCAGTATTTTTAAGTCAATCTCATCTATTTTTGGTTTATAGTTTAGTATGCTAAGTCGGCATTGCCGATTGAATTCTTCAATAGTTATCTTTTCCTTATGGTCTTCAGCTAATGGTTCTAGTCGGTCTAATATCAGTGCTAAAAACATTCCATCCGTTACTCTGTCATAATATAAAAACGAAAAAATTGGCCGGTAATTTTTTGCTTTCCAGCTATTTGGAGAATCGGTACAACCTGACGCTTCTTCCCACTTTTTGAGGCTCTCTTCACTTCTATTATTTTTCAAGTAATTATAATAATGGCTAATATCTTCTTTTATTATCTCCGGTATTGTTTCTGGGAGTTGTTGTTTGAATTCTTTGCTAGTGGTTTTTGATGGTGTTATCTGATGGTATCGTTCTGGTGCTTGTTGAAGTATTTTTTTGATTTCACTCGTCTTAGATTTTTTTGGCATCTAGTTGTGCATCCTTCTTAGATGTACATATAAAGGGAATTATTTTTATATTAAGATTGTACATTAGATAATATAAAAATAATGTTATCATTCGTCTTTTAAATATTACGAATGTGCATTATGGGAACAATCTTTAAAAACAAAAAATTGTTCTTTTTACGAGTGAGTGATTATAAAATGAAAGCAAAAACAAAAGTTTACTTAGGGTTATTTTTAGTGTTAAGCCTATTTGTAATAACTAATTTTGTCTGTGAAACAACTTCTGAACGTTATGATGATCCTCCAGATGATCCTGGCAATGGTGCTACACCTGGCAGAGGCGATTTCTGCTCAACAGATCCCATTAATGAGGTTTTTATCGATACGACTATCAATGAACCAATAGTTACAACTAGTCCTATACATTTCGTTTGAGATTTTTTTTCTATAATCCTATGAATCTAAAAGGCAACAAATAAGTTAATTATAATTCTAACTTATTGTTCCTTCTTATTCTCTTTTCTTTTCGGTGATGTGTGTTAAAGATTTATAGTTTCCTCATTTATAATATAGTCTTTATAATAATTGTACGGTAGCCTCTTTTTTGTTTGTTCTGTCCATATAGCGTCTTCAGGACACAAATTAACGCATCCATTACAGCCAACACAGTTCTTTTCAAAGAATTGCGGGTAATTTTCTTCGCTTAATTGTATCGCATTTGTTGGGCATATTTTGGTTGTGCATAGTTTGCATTGAGTGCATTTTTCTTTATCTACATGTTTCTTCCCTACTGTTGCTCTCATTTGCCAATCCCATGTAAAAAAAGCAGCCCAGAGTTGTAATAATGGTTTCTTTGGTGGTTTCCAATTCTTCTGTTGCTTATCTTTTCCGCTTTTTTGTCTTCTTTGATATCTTTCAGTGATTATTTTCCCAAAAGTTTTTGCTTGTTGACTTACTGTTTCTGTCATTTTTTCCAAAGATTTACCGGAAGTTTTTTTCGGATTCCACGCTCGTATATTGACTGTTATACTTCCTTGTATATACCCTAAGCATTGTCCCGCTGTTTTCTTTGCTGCTGTGTACAAGTTCCAGAGAGTATTGCCGGGCATAGTATTGTATGTTGCGAAAACGAAGAATGGTTTATCCTTAAAATTCATTTTCTTCATGAATTTCGTCATGAATCTCGGTGCTCGTAGAGAATACGCTGGCGCACCAATCCCTATTAAATCATATTTTGCTATATCAATTGTTTTTCCTTTTTTCACTCGTATGAAATCAAAATTCGAGGGTATTTGCTTATTTATGCCTTTTGCTATTTCACTTGCGAATTTTGGTGTTATCCCTGTTCCTGAGAAATAAACAAAAGCACAATTCATAACGATATCCCTATTGGGTAATTCTTCATAAATCTTTCATTATAATAACAAAAAGGTATATTATTACTGTTTTATTTACTACTTTGTTATGCCTAAAATTGCTCCTTTTAACCAACACTTCCAACAATACGAGGATTGGTTTGAAGAACACAAATTTGTTTATTTATCAGAATTAAAAGCTATCAAACATTTTATTCCCGAACAAGGTAAAGGAGTAGAAATAGGGATAGGTACAGGTAGATTCGCCAAACCATTAGGTATTCACTTTGGCATTGATCCATCTGAAGAAATGAGAAAAATTGCCCGGACCAAAGGTTTGGAAGTTATTGATGCTGTCGCTGAAGATTTGCCATTTGAAGAGCAGGAATTTTCTTATGCCTTAATGGTGACCACTATTTGTTTTCTCGATGATATTCATGCTGCTTTCCAAGAGGTTTATCGTATTTTACAACCAGAAGGTCTTTTTATTATTGGTTTTGTGGATAAAAATAGCCCACTCGGTGAAAGGTATCTACAATTTAAGCATGAGAACGTCTTCTATAAACACGCAACCTTTTATTCCACTGAAGAAGTGTTACGTCTTCTAGCAGATCATCATTTTACTAATACAGAGATAATTCAAACTGTTTTTGGCAGCTTATCGGATATTCAGTCAGTGCAACCCTTCAAGAAAGGATTTGGTGAGGGCGGTTTTGTCGTGATTAAAGCAGAGAAACGAGTCACTACGGATTAAGATGTCTTTCATTATTCATTATTATTTTTCATATGAATGATTCGGCAAAAAATAAAAAAAAATAAAATAAATGTTGGAATGAATGAAAAAAGTCCTAAATCATTTTCCAGAACTTATTATTTGAAATACTTTTCCATACGGTTAAAAGCTTTCTCTATTTCTTCCTCAGGCACACAGAAGGATAACCGCAGATGTTGTTCCCCAGTAGTCCCGAATGCAATACCAGGGGTGGTTGATACTTTTGCTTCCTTCAACAATTTTTTACAGAAAGCAGTTGAATCTTGGCCATCTTCGTGTAAGATTTTCGGGAACATCAAATATGAACCATTTGGTTTGACATACTCGAAAACTTCAGGTAACTCGTCTAATCTACCGCACATTTGATTCCGAGTTTTCAAATAATGATCTCTGAATTCTAAAACACAATCTTGTGGTCCCACTAAGGCTGCTAAAGCGGCATATTGAGAGACAACTGGAGCACAAATAGCCATTGGAATATGTGCTTTCTTGATTTGGGTAATAACTGATTTTGCAGCATGTAAGTAACCAAGTCGCCAACCTGTCATTGCATACGTTTTCGTGAAAGTAAAGCAGCTGATTGTATTCTCTGCCATATCCGGTATTGACCCTATGCTAAAATGCTTCGCATCATCAAAAACGAAGTATTCATAAGCCTCATCTGTAATTACGACAAGATCATTTTCCAAGGCGATTGCTGCTAATTTCCGCAAATTCTTTTCACTGAAAACTGTTCCCGTTGGATTACTTGGAGAGCAGTAGACAATTGCTTTTGTTTTTGGGGTAATTGCTTTTTCTATGGCAGGGATATCTAACGCGAACCCTTCTTCCTCAAGTAGTGGCACTAATACAGGTTTTGCTGAAGCTAATAACACTTGTCGGATATGAGTTGAATACGTCGGAGTAGGTAATATAACTTCATCTCCTGGATCAACGGTTGCCATTATTGCTGCAGATAATCCCTCAATTGCTCCTACTGTAACTATTAATTCTTGCGGGCGCGCTTTAATGTTATTATCCCGCTGTAATTTTTTAGCTATTTCTTCTCGCAAAGCCGGTAAACCCGTACTCGTTGAGTATCCTCCAACATACCCTTCCTTTATAGCATCTATTGCTCCTTGTTTGATGTGTTCTGGGGTATCTGAAGTGGGTTTTGCCCAGGAAAGAAAAGCGACATCATCTAGTTGTTTAGAGAGTCGTGTCATTTCATGTATTGCTGATTTCTGAATCTGTAAAATTCGTTTAGAAAAACGCCAATCTTTTGTCATGTTTTATTCGCCAGCATATTAAAAATAATGTTTACTAGTAGAGCTTCTCCTTTCAATAATTTTTTGGTTTACCTAACAATTAGCTTATTCTCTAAATACTTGCTTTTTTTTGGCGAATACTTTTTATTATACTATTTCTTTAAATAGTTACAGAGGTAAATGATACCAATGTCAGAATTTAAAGAAGAGTACGAGGAACCGACTAAAAAGAAGCTACAATTAAGTGACTTGGGAAAGAAGATACTCACATATTCCATTATAGTTATTGTTTCAATTGGTGTTGGTGCTGCTGTCACAGGTATTCCTATGGCAGTCAGAGAAAGTGCTCCACGCAAAGATTTAGAACAAACCGATTATTATTTACGATCCATAATTGATTCTTTTGAAGTAAATGTCTTTAATCTCACTTCAGAAGGATTCAATATGTATAATTATACGTATAACGACACTAGTACCTTTGAGGATATTGGTGGCTCTGTTATATATAATGATGAACAAAAGGATTTAGAGTACATTAAAATCTTCTTCCCCTCAACAACTGACCTTTCTATTGAAAGTGTTACTTTTAATGTGAAGCAAAAATCTCAATTAAATGTCATAATTTTTGCTGATAATCGGGAAGTTTACAATGCTCGGAAAATTAAGAGCGATATTAATCTTGAATTCCCGGTTCTAGCGTCAGAGATTTATCTATATGTTTTCTAGGGAGAGCTTCTTTCTCTCCATATTTTCATTTTTTTTGTAGATAGATATTTATTGTTTTAAGCTGGTTATTCTTTTAGAGGAGATTGATATGGGTACATTAAAATGGCATTTGGAGAATTATGAAGCGCTTCCTTCAACGCAATTAAAAGCTCAAGAATTAGTTAACGCTCAACAAATTACGCAATTTACAGTTATTAAAGCGAAAAAACAAACTGCTGGTATTGGTCGTAAAAATCGTTCTTGGGTTTCTCCTCTTGGCGGATTATGGGCGTCTTTTATTATTCCCGGAGAAGTTTCTCCGAAAAATTACGAGAATTTTCCCATCTTCCTTGGTTTGCGACTTGTTCAACAATGTGAAGACCTTTTCAACATTCCTTTCACCCTTCGTTGGCCTAATGATCTTATGGTTTCTTCTAAAAAAATTGGGGGGATCATTATTGATAATCGAGTGAGTGATGAAGTTATTAAAATGATGATTGTTGGATTAGGCTTAAATATTAACCTTGAAAAAAAGCAATTTCCTTCCATGTTGCAAAAAGAAGTGACATCTATTTTTCTAGAAACACAAAGAATCTATTCATTAGATGCGTTAACTGAAATACTAGCAGAAACAATATATCAAACCTTTAAAGAAGCACGCTCAGGTAGGACTGCTGATATCGTTTCTCTTTGGAAAGAAAAATCCTATAGTTATAAAAAAGAGATACAAGTGATAACCAATGGTAAGAAACTAACTGGTATTGAGAAAGGAATAACACCACAAGGTCATTTACAATTCCAAACCAATGAGGAGAACCTTAAAACAATCATTATAGAAGACTTGGATTCTTTACGCATAGTAAAAAAGGATGAGTGATCGTTTCTTCACTCAGCTCTTGGTTTTATTTCCATTAATTTTTGATTTGTTGAAACTTGCGCATTGTTTGACACGTAGATTTTCCTAATTTCTCCTTTCAGTGGCGATAATATCTCATTTCTCATTTTCATTGATTCAAGAATCAGTAAACATTGCTGGTCTTCTACCGTATCCCCTTTTTCTACCTTGATTTCTACAATTTTCCCGGGGATGGCTGCTTTAATCAGATGACTTTTTTTGCTTTTTGCTCCTTTCTTGGATATAAGATAAGGTGTTGGATTAAAAGAGAAATCTACTTCTTTCCCATTGACAAATATGTTATTGTTTTTGAATTGAATTTTGTAATCCATACCATTAACAAAAACGTGATATGATTCACCGTTAAAAAATAATTCTGGCTTGAAAAGTTGCTCCTTAATTGTTAACCCATCGGGGCTTTGGGTGAGGGTAAATTCGAATCCATTTAATCTAATAGTATATTTCTTATTATGCATCATCATTCCCTACCAATAGCATCAAGTTTGCTTTTCATTTGCCAATTCTCCGATAATTCCGGTAATTGCAATTGATTTTTCTTCAAGCCCACAGCAAATAAGGCTGAAGCTAAAGAAAAAACATTCTCCTCTATTTTCTTCAATAGTTTCTCATCTTCGATAAAATTAATACTGATATCCCCTTTCAAGAAATTCTCTTCTTCTAATAATTGTTGGAAAAAGGGTATCGTTGTTGGAACACCCAATATTAATAATTCCTTCAAGGCGTTTTGTGCCCGGTCAACTGCTGCTTCGCGTGTTTCAGCACCAATAATTAATTTGCCTATAAGAGAATCATAACAATCAGGGATGGTGTATCCTTCATATATTGCTGTATCGAATCGGACATCTGGTCCGCCAGGATTGGTAAATTTCTTCACAAAGCCGGGTTTAGGCTGGAAATTAGCTAACGGATCCTCTGCTGTTATCCGTAACTCAATAGCATGTCCTCGAAATTCGATTTCTTCTTGGGTAAAAGAGAGTTCATCTCCTTGTGCTATTAGTATCTGTTCTTTAACGATATCTTTCCCTGTAATCATTTCTGTAACAGGATGTTCGACTTGTATTCGCGGGTTAATTTCATTGAAAAACAGTTTCCCTTTTTGGTACAGAAATTCCACCGTGCCGGCATTTTGATAACCTAACTCTCGTGCTAATGTACATACCAGCAAACCTACTCTTTTTCTCAATTCAGAGGTTACTGCTGTTGAAGGTGCTTCTTCGAGTAGTTTCTGATTTCGTCGTTGAATCGAGCATTCTCTTTCTCCTAAATGTACAACATTCCCATGTTTATCGCCGATTATTTGGAATTCGATATGCCTTGGTTGATGAATATATTTCTCTAAGAAGACTTCTTCTCTTCCAAAAGCTGCTAATGATTGTGCTTGCGCGTGGGTAAAAGCTTTTTCTAGTTCTTTATCTGAGGAGGCTTTCTGGATACCCATACCCCCTCCACCATATACTGCTTTTACTAGTAATGGATAACCTATTTTTTTTGCTTCTTTATGTGCTTCAGGCAGATCATTAATTACTCCTGAGCCTTCTGGTATTGATAAACCTGCTTTTGCTGCTTCTTTTCGAGATTTAACCTTATTTCCCAATAATTCTATGATATCTGGTGACGGTCCAATAAATTCAATACCTGCATCTTGTGTTTTCTCTGCAAACTCAGCACTTTCTGAAAGAAACCCATATCCAGGATGAATACTTTTAATGTGTTCTCGTTTACAAATAGCTATTATTTGTTCTATGTCAAGATAGCCTATTTGCCCATTTTCCTCGAGTAAAGCAAATGATTCATCTGCTAATTTGACATGAAATGAATGTTTATCAACTGGTGAATAAATCGCATAGGTTTTAATCCCGAGTTCTCTTGCAGCTCGGATGATTCGTACAGCAATTTCACCTCTGTTTGCTACCAGCAAGGTTTGAAACATAATATTTGATAGCACCATTTGTTGATTATTTATTTGTAGCTAATTTTTACGGTAAAATACTCAAGTGGGTATTTACTCGTTTAAAATGTTTTACAGTAAAAATGAGTTAGTCTTTTGAGTAAGTACTAGCCGTATAATTGTTAGAATATAATGGCATAATATATTCTCTAAAAAACAGGAGATGAAAAAGAATGAATTTGGAATCAAGGTACTCAAACGAGAGTGAAATTAGTCAACAAGAAAGTATTACTGAACAAAAAATTAAGGAATTACAGCATAAACGACAGGAGGCTGAATTAGGGGGCGGTGAGAAGCGTATTCAAAAGCAGCTACAAAAAGGCAAGCTTACTGCACGTCAAAGGATTGAATTATTACTTGATCCTGGGACATTTATTGAAACAAACCAATTTGTCAAACATGATTGTGATAACTTTAACCTGGAAGAAAAACGATATTATACTGATGGTGTTGTCACCGGTTTTGGACAAGTACATGGTCGTTTAGTGTATGTTTATAGTCAAGATTTCACCATTTTAGGCGGTAGTTTAGGAGAAGCTCATGCGAGGAAAATTACTAAAATAATGGATCAAGCACTACAAAATGGCGCACCTATTATAGGATTCAATGATTCTGGTGGTGCGAGAATTCAAGAAGGTAGTAAATCGCTAGCGGGATACGGCGAGATTTTTACGCGAAATGTTCGTTGTTCAGGGATTGTCCCCCAAATCTCGTGCATTCTAGGACCATCAGCTGGTGGAGCAGTCTATTCTCCAGCCTTAACAGATTTTATTGTGATGACAGAAGCCACCTCCTATATGTTTGTTACCGGTCCAGCAGTTGTCAAAGCTGTCACTGGTGAAGAAACATCCTTTGAGGATCTTGGAGGGGCTTCTGTCCACAGTTCTCAATCAGGTATTGCCCATTTAGTTGGCTCTGATGAATTAGAAGCGATTGAATTAATTAAAGTGCTTCTTTCCTATCTCCCTTCGAATAATCTTGAGAATCTTCCCCGTAAAGAAATTTCTATGAAAAATGGTCGACATAATGAGGATCTTAATGAGATTATTCCTGATGACCCTCAAGAACCATATGATATGCGTGAAATTATTCTTCGTGTGTTAGATAAAGGGAATTTTCTTGAGTTACAAAAGAAATATGCCCAAAATATTATTACTGGTTTTGGTCGATTAAATGGCTATCCCGTGGGAGTTGTTGCTAATCAACCCTCTATTTTGGCTGGCGCATTAGATATTAAGGCCTCCAATAAGGCTGCTAGATTTATTCGTTTCTGTGATGCTTTCAATGTTCCTGTTATAACGTTTGTTGATGTTCCTGGCTTCTTACCCGGTATTGATCAAGAACGTAATGGTATCATTAAACATGGTGCAAAATTAATCTATGCTTATGCGGAAGCTACTGTTCCCAAATTAACAGTCATTACCCGAAAAGCGTATGGCGGTGCCTATATTGTTATGGGTTCCAAACATCTACAAAGTGATTATAGTGTTGCTTGGCCAACAGCAGAAATTGCTGTTATGGGAGCAAAAGGAGCCGTACAGATTCTTTATCGGCGTGAATTA
>JAYEJY010000240.1:0-11999 GCA_034660795.1 Promethearchaeati archaeon
AGAGAGTCACCTCTTTTACATACATCTACATTAAAAACATATATCTACATATTTAAAGCTTTATATATGATATCTTAAAAAAAAAACAAAAAACCTTTTTTTAAAAAAGAAACAATAGTCCAACAAAAGAATTTTCAGAAAGTTTATCAAAGGCAAACAGCTACTCAAAGCTTCGAGTCTCATTTAAAAGGAAGGATGAAGACTAAATGAGTCAAACATTAATACAAAAAATTATTTCGAATGTCACAGATGAAAAATCAGTTGAAGAAGGTTCAATTGTTTTTGTTGAACCGCATAGGATTTTAACTCATGACAATTCAGCTGCCATAAGCAAAAAATTTGAAGCTATGGGGGCTGAAAAAGTCTGGAATCCCAACAAGATTTTCATAGCCTTAGATCATGCTGTTCCACCTCCTGATGAGGAAAAAGCACTAAATCATAAAATTATCCGGAAATTCGTTAAAGAACAAAACATCAAACGTTTTTATGATTGCGGATTTGGAATTTGTCATCAAGTATTAGCCCAAGAAGGACATGTTATACCTGGTGTTGTTATTTTTGGATCAGATTCCCACACGACATCTCATGGAGCTTTAGGTGCAGCTGGAATTCCTATCGGTAGAACGGAAGCAGCAAGTATTTGGGCAATTGGAAAAACATGGCTCAGAATACCTGAATCGATAAAAATCAGTGTAAATGGTGAGTTTGCCAAAAATGTTTTTGCAAAAGATCTGATACTCCATATTATTGGAGATATGCGTTCCGATGGTGCTTCCTATAAAGCGGTTGAATTCCATGGAAATGCTACAAAGAATCTTTCCATCTCTGAACGATTAACAATGTGTAATATGGTTGCTGAAATGGATGGCAAAGCTGGTATGTTTCCTGCTGATAAAATAACTGATGTTTATTTAAAAAATCGCGTGAATGAAAAATACCAAAAATTACATCCAGATAAAAATGCAAATTATATTATTGAGAAAGATTATCAGTTAGATGACGTGGTGCCAGTTGTTGCGAAACCTCACAATGTTGATAATGTCTCACCAATTGCTGAAATATCAGAAACAGAAATTGATGTGGGGTTATTGGGTACTTGTACAAATGGTCGATTAGATGATTTAATAGCCGCAGCAAAAGTTTTGAAAGGTCATAAGATAAAAGCTGGTATTCGATTGTTAGTTTATCCAGCTTCAAGAAAGGTTCTATTGGATGCAATGGAACTTGGAGTTATTCAAACACTAGTTAAAGCCGGAGGCGAGGTCGCTGTTCCTGCATGTGGTCCTTGTTTAGGAGCTTATGGAGGGATCCTTGCACCAGGGGAGCATGCAATATCCTCAGCCAATAGGAATTTTAAAGGTAGAATGGGTTGTAAAACTGATACAGAAATCTATCTTAGTAGTCCTGCTACTGTTGCAGCTTCTGTTATCGAAGGTAAAATTGTTGAACCGCCAAAGGAGGTTTTCAAATGAAATTTACTGGTAAAATGTGGATTTTTAACGATAAAAACATAAATACTGATCAAATTTTTCCTGGAAAATATACCTATGATCCGTTAACGCCAGAAGAAATGGCAGAACATGCAATGGAAGATTATCTTCCTTCCTTTTCTGAAAAAGTGGAAAAGGGTGATATCATCATAGCGGGGCGTAATTTTGGATCTGGTTCTTCACGGGAACAAGCAGTGCAATGTCTGAAAGCAGCGGGCGTAGCTGCGATAATTGGCGTTTCATTTGCTCGCATCTATTACCGGAATGCCATTAATAATGCCTTCCCTCTTATTCAATGTCCTGAAGCAGCGAAATATATGTTTGAGAATGAAAAACGCTTGAAAGATGAGAAAATTACGGTTGATTTAGATAAAGGAAAAATTATAATCATTGATAAGGAATTTTCTTTTCCTCCATTGAAAGGAGAAGCCAAAAATATCTTTGTAGCTGGAGGATTAATTGAATATACCAAGAAGAAACTATAAAGTTAGTTTCTTTTTTTATATCTTTTTTATCCGACAAAAATGCGGATAGATTTACTACATAGTGAGTAAATATTTACTAGACAATGATAACTTTTTTTCTACAAGTCTTTTAAGTACAGATTACAATAATTATAGTAGAGAACAACATTATTTGATGCGTGTTCTCGTTCAAAATTTATCCTTATTGAAGTAATTCCATATATCTATCTCCCTCCTAAGAATATATGGTTTTCACCTCCAACAAAGCATCGCTCAAAAAAAAACCAACCTTTTAGCTATCTCCCAATAGCTAACCAAGAGATGGGTTATCGAATATCCCCCCTGTTTCTTTTTTTAACCCATCTCTTCCACCCCTCTTAGGATTTTCACGATTAAATTTGTTAACCATTATCTTTTTTTAATAGCTAAATAATGGAATAAACTGAGAGGTTATTTATATGCCTAATCTACCAAAAATTCATGCAAAAATTATTGTTGAAGGAATTGTTCAAGGTGTGTCTTTTCGAGCCTATACGCGAAAAAAAGCAAGACAATTAGATCTCACAGGTTATGTTAAGAATCTTAGAAATGGAAACGTTCGTATTGAAGTAGAAGGTATTCAAAAAGAAATTCTTAAACTAATAGATTGGGTGAAAAATCAAGGCAGTCCAGCTTCAACTGTCACAAATGTTAAGGTTGAATGGCAAAATGAATTAGAAAATTATTCGAATTTTAGAATTGCTTATTAGAAAAAGAAAGAAGAGGAAATACATCCTTTCTAAGGAGGTAATCCTTCATCAACTATATTATGAATTGAATGATATAAGGTGTTTATTGAACTATTTACTGATGGAATTGCAGTATCAATCGGGAGACCAGCATCATTTGCATCATCAACGGCATTTTTGATACCCAAAATTGCATCTCTGAAACTCTCAAGAAAACTTTTTAAAGCTCCTACTGGTGTATTGGGATTTTCCTCAGTGATAGTTATGGCTTCATCGATATTAAAAATAGCATTATCTAGTTTAACGGAGACCATGGTAGAATCGTTATTTGCGATATTTCTTACAGCTGCAAAAGTATCATTAATTGCTAAAGTTTGATAGTACATTACTTCAGCAAAAGGTTCTGGTTGGAATTGATCTGTTACTAATTGTAATAAATTATTAGCTGGACCTGTCATAATCGAATAATCATCATTTGTAATAGATTCATTCATCGTAGAAATAACAGCACTTGCATTAGATCCTGCTGTCACAGCATTATCGCTATTTTCAATAGAGATACCCATGAAATTGAATAAAGTTACATAGTTTGTAGTTTCTATATCAGTAGTATTAGTTCCTTCATCATGGAATTCATCAAGAGCATTAATTGTATTATCTATAGAACCTGAAATGTATCCTTCTTCTGCAATAATGGGGTACATTAGATTAATCAAATCTTCAAAAAAGCTATAAAATCCAATTGCCGTTTCTGATTCTTGCATCTCAAGTTCGGTTTCTGGGGTGAAGATAGCAGTAACTTGATCTAATTCAGTTGTTGCATTGTTTAGATATTGTTGAGCTTGGTCAAATTGATATCCTAATACTAAACGGACATTACCAATAAGTAGGTCAAAGAGTGATCGTATCATGTGTGGACTTTCATCTAGTAAATCAATTGCAAATGGTAACATCACTCGGTATTCATTGGTCATTTCAGTTATATTTTCTAATTGATCAGCTAAATCATTAAGTGCACTTTCAATTTCGGGGTTTCCACCGATATTACGCATTTCATCGGGATCGATTCTGTTAAGAATTTCATCAGCTTTTAAAAGATGTTCTAAAGCATCATCAAAATAATTGATTAATAAATAATCCAAATCTGAGGTAATGCCATCTACTTGAATTTCTGCATCATCAATCATCGATTCACTGGGTTTACCGCTAGTTGTATTAAATGAGGTGCTAAAAGTATCATAAATTTCCATAAATTCATCGACTTGGTAATATAAACCATCGACTTCAACACCACTCATATTTGTGTTTTCAAATGTCCCGTGAGCAATCGGTTGTATTGCTGCTAATAACTCAAAGCCTGCAAACATGGTATGGTTAAGTATGCTTACTAGAAATCCGTACCGACCGCTGACAGCGTGTAAGAATCTCATATAATAGAGACTGTTTAATCCACGGAAATTCTTTTGAGCAATATCAAACCAATAATCAGCACGATCAATTTGTTGTAATATTAGTTCAGGATCAAACGAATCAAAACCGGTCGTATTGCCTTGTGCAAAGGGCATAGCAACTTCAGCAACATTTCCAGCGCCAGCTGCAAGTGCACCTGCCATGTGAGTCGTATGGCTAGTACATAATAATGCCCAAGGTATAACAAAGAGGTTTAGAATTATAACAATTGCTTGGAAAGGCAATAGAAACCATGTCCAGAAATTTTTAGCTTTTTCAGTAAACATATTACCGAATAACCAAGAGCTAAAAATAACCAACATTAGGATAATTCCAAACATAATTACTAAATCTAGTAACCAAATAAATGAGGTATAATTTGCGTATTGGTTATAATAAGTTTCGACTTCGGGAGGGAGTGGAATGAAAGAGAAACCAAAGAAATCAGTTAATCCTTCTCTTATAAATCCTAAAGCATTAAGGGATATAAAATAGGGGGAATAAAAAGCGGCTGGATTCTGACCACTAATATAGAAAATAATTAATGGAACAAAAAATTGCACACCAAAAACGATTAATCCACCAAGAATTCCTTTGCCTATCTTTCTAATAAATAGACCAGGAAGAGTGGTACATGTTAATAGAAGGACAATTTCTATAAATGCTAATAACGGGTTATAAGGGGCTCCTACAAAATTGAAAATTATCATAACAATTGCTGAAACACCGAGACCGATAAAAACACCAATCCAGAACCAAGGAGTACCATCACCAGAAGGTTCAGGTGTGGGTTGATATTGATAATCTTGATAATAACCCTCTCCATAAAATTCTTCTTGAGGTGGAGGAGGGGCTTCTGTTGATTTATCTTCTGGCGGTGGGGGTGGGGGAGGAGTAGGTTCTGAACCCCATGTATAGGATTTCTCAGGATATTCTTCTTCCTCTTCATCATCATCGCTAAGAATGTCTTTGTAATATTCTTCTTCAGACATGAGAGTCAACCTTTATTCTTATCTGATATGTATTATCATTATCAATGATAAAAACATTTCAGTATTTACAAATATAAGCATGATATTTACTTAACATATTTTCTTAAATTATCTTAATTAATTAAATATACTATTAAAATTGTTTAATTTAAAATAGCAAGGTATCTTCTTGAGCTTCTCTTAACTGCCTTTCTCTTCTTTTATTTCTACGAATTCGTTTACGTATAACCAACAATAGAAAAACAGTTCCAAAAATCAAAAATACCGCACCAATAATTAATGTAATAATAATTCTAATGAATCTCTTCTTTGTAGGGTTATCATTTGGATCCAAAGGATCTGTATTATAGAAAACTTCAATTCCATCTATAGAACCATCATCGTCTGTATCGGATTTTAGAGGTTCAGTGCCGATTAGATACTCTTCATAGTTAGTTAATCGATCATTATCAGGGTCAGAATCTCCATTTGGGGATCGAGGATTAAGATTTTTCTCCACTTCATAACCATCTGGTAATAAATCACCATCTGTATCATTGAGAAACGGGTGAGTACCATGTAAAAATTCCTTTCCATTAGTTAACTCATCTTCATCTGGATCTTCATTAACATCATCTGGGTCAAGAGGGTCTAACCCATAAGCAATTTCGTAATTATCTGGGAGTTCATCATGGTCAGTATCGGAATCAAAAGGATTTGTTCCGTAAATATTTATTTCATCATAATCCGTTATTGTATCTGAATCTGAGTCAAGAGCTAAAAGAATGAAACCGTCATTACCTGCACCAATTAAGATATATTGACCATAGGTGGCAACTCCATAAACATTCGTAGCAGAATAATCACCAGCTTTTACAATATTTGATGGATTCGAAACATCTAGAACAATCATACCTTTTGATTGTTCTGCCAAAAAAACTAGATCATCTTTTATTACCAAGTTTCTTGAATATCCTTTCGTATTATATTGTCCTATTTCTATTAATTGTAATGTTGATATATTGAAAATTTCTAAACCATCTGACCCATCAGCAACATATAGATAATTATTTTGAATATGTAAATCATTAACAGATCCCCCATCATAATAGGAATCGATTTCAGTTATATTTTCAATATTTGAAATATTCAAAATTGTAATCCCATGCTCTAATGTGCCTACAAATAAATTATCGTTATATTCTAATAAGTTGTATATTAACGGTGATGAAGTTGGGAGGTTATATGCACCAATAGGGGTGGGTGAAGCCGGATTTGTGATATTTAGGAATACTATCGTCCTATTTAAACCACCAATAATAAGCATCTGTTCATAAAAGAGGACGGTCAGAATATCATTACCGTCATAATAAGAGGACAATTTAGCCGGGTTTTCGGGATTACTTATATCCACTAGTATTACCCCATCATCATAACACGAAAGAGCAGCATAATTATTATGTAACACAACATCAAGAACAGATACATCATCCTCAGCATATTGAGCAAAACGGTTGATTGTTTCATTATTTACAATTGATAAAACCTCCATACCACCTTCCCTATCAGAACCATAAATAATTGAGTCTTTTAGTCGAATATTCTCTGCTTTACCATGATCAAAATAGTGGGCTAAAAATTCTGGTGAAGTTGGTGAACTAAAATCATAAAGTCTTATGCCATCATATTCATCAGAGATTAAAACAAGATTCCCTTGAATATCCACATCTACACAATTACCTGGTGTATTGATTTTTGAGAGTTCTGTCGGATTAGTTGGATCACTAATATCTAGGGCGACTAATCCCATGTCATCAGCACAACAATAGGCAATATTACCATCAATTGTTACATCAATAATTTCACCCCACTCATTATATGAGCCAATTTTTGATATTTGATAAGGGTTTGAAAAATTTAACACTATTAATCCATTCGTGTCGTAAGCTAAATACGCATAATTTTTTTCATTAACTAATTGGGAATCAATTCCATATGCATAACCACTCGATTCATTCCAATTAGAAATAATGAAAGGATTAGATGGAAAAGTAATATCAACAAGATACATTCCTCCCTCCATTGCTGATAAACATACAAATTTTCTTGAGACAGAAATGCCTGTAACAATTTTGGGAATTGCTATATTATTTACTTTTAAAGGATTGGCTGAATTAGTTAGATCATAATAATGGAGTCCTTGATAATCAGTAGCAACATACAATAAACTTGAATACATATCAACCTCAATAGTAAAACCAGCAGGTTCTTTATTAACTACATTTTCAGGTTTTAATGGATTTGTAATATTAATTATTGTAAAACCATGTCCTGCTTGTGAAACAATAGCATAATTATTATAGATATAGACTTCTTCAGCAGTGCCCGATGTTTCAAAGTTTGCAATTTTATATGGATGTTGTGGATCTGAGATATCAATAATTTCTAATCCTTGATCATAATTTGCTAAATAGGCATAATTCCCTTGAATTGCTACAGCTTCAATGTGTCCTCCATCATCATCAAATTGCCCTTTTTTCACAAATCCAATTTCATCTACAGTTCTTAGGAGAGGAGAAGATGGTTCTATTTGCTTTGTGTTAGTAAATACAGATAAATTACCTTCAAATATAGAATAATAAGAAGTGAAGAACATACAAAAAAAGAAGAATACCATTACTATTCTTGTTTTTTGAACCACCTTTTTTAGAGAAAAAATCATTAGCGTTCTTCCTTCTAGTGTTATTTTTACAATTATCTATTTAATGAATATATGCTATATCCTAAATGAACGTTTTTATAGCTAATCAATTTATAAGTGATATTATTGATTATAAAGTATACATTTTTTTAAGTGAATTTAGTTGTAGAGTATAATATTTTAAATATAAAAAAAATAGCTAAAGTGAAGAATAAAAATATGGAAGCACGAAAAATGTCTGATCGAATAAAATATGATGTGACAGCTCGTCAAAAATATATGAAAGGAATGATAATACAGCCTTTAGCTTTTAAGATAGGTTCAAAAATTACACAAGCTATGCTCTATGAAGTAGCTTGTACCCCAAAACCAGGATTAGTTGATAGAAATAATTCTGGTGCTCATACCGATATGGATTTCTTTCTTTATATGAAAAGCACAGCATCTATATCACATTACATGACTATTGCTGCACAAGTAGCTATGGATCATAGAGGAGATATCAGCACATTACTACCAAAACTTCGATCTATTGGTCTTACAGCAGAAGAAGAAATGTTTCTCGCAACAAATAATGTAAATACCCAAAAAGGATTAATATTCAGTGGCATGCTAATTGCTGCAGCAGCGGGGTATATCTCAACTCGAGAAACTGGTTCGCTGAAAGTAACACGGATACTTTCAAAAGTAAAAGAAATTACAGCAGGTATAGTTGAGCAGGAGTTGTTAAGTCTCAGTAAAACAGAAGATAAAGTAACAAAGGGTGAATGGGTATACCAAGATTTGGGTGTGACCGGAATTCGAGGTGAAGCTGAGAAAGGTTATCCAAATGCTGATGCTGCTTATCAAGTGCTTGTTAAAGCTAAGAAATCGAATGTTCCTTTTGAACGTGGAATGATAATGGCCCTTTTATTCCTAATGACTCGAGTAGATGATACAAATATTCTTGCACGACATGGTTCTGATGTGTTAAGTAATGTTCGAGAAAAAGCCAACAATTTAGTATTAAGTGAAAATGCTTACTCAGATGAATGGTTAGAAAAAGTTCGAGAACTTGATAAAGAATTTATTGAATTGAATATCAGTCCTGGTGGCTGCGCTGATTTATTAGCAGTAGCATTAATGCTTTATTTTTTAACTGAAGAAGATAAGAGATAAAAAATAAAGGTAATCAATGGCGGGAATCATTCTCTTTCAATAATCTTATTATTGGTTTCGCATCATCCGAGATAAGAAAATCATATGTTGTTTCAGGCACAAGAGGTTTGATTTTCTCAAATTCTTCATCTCTTAAATATTGCCTTACTTTTGATGCACTAATTATTTCCCCATTTTTACTTTTCCTATCTATTATTTCTAATTTGATACCTTGAGGTATAAGAATTTCTTTCATAGCTTGATTATAACTATTCGTAACCTCGCAATACGGTTCATTTCCCACATATCTTTTTGTAATACCTAATGCAGAGGCAATATACTCCGCAAAAATAGTTACATCTAGACGCGCTTGAGATAAAACAATGTTATCAAAATCCTTCATAAAATAACGTGGAAAAGTTGCTGGTGAAATGATATACTCTCCACCATGTAAAACCATAACATTATCAAGATGCTGTGTTCCTTTCTTAATTAATTGATATCGTATATCTGTGGGAAAAGTCGATCGATCTTCATCAACAACAAAAACATAAAGAAACTCACAATCTTTCGCTGCTGTCTCTATTAAATATTGATGGCCAAGAGTAAAGGGGTTACAATTAACTACTACTGAACCTATTTCATCTAAGTTTTTTTCTCTTATTTCTTTAGTTTTTTCTTTAAGATCAGAAATATAATCATCAATCGTTCTTGAACCCATTTCTAACAAAACAATATCATCTGTTTGCGATACAACCTTAAAGCCTGCAAAAACATTCCCTGATGTCTCTTCAATATTTTTAGGATGTGAGAAAATAAAGATATGGTCTCTACCCCGTTGGTATTCTTCTTTAACTAATAATGATAAAATATGTGCAGAAAGTCCTTCTCCTCTTCTCTTTGGATCAATCGCTAAACATTTAATGACATTTCCATCAATGCTTCCTGTTCCAATCATTTCTCCTGTTGCTTCATTAATAACTTTTAGAGTCATTTCAATCTTATCTTCATACTCTAAACCTTGTTTTTCAAGGAATTGGCTAAAAGTTTCCCTTTGTTTTTTAGTAGGATTTTCATAATATTCTTCGATATAAGTTAACATATACTTTCCCACCAAAAAGTAGCCAAAAAAGGTAATTATTAATTTTTACTTTTATCGTGAATTTCATTTGAAATATTCTTTGAAGGTTGGATTACTATCTATACATTTGATTTTACCGTGAGCAATATAGGACAATGCTGCGCCTCCACTTAATATAAGATCAATAGCATCACCAAAACCACTTGTTCTCATATATGCAGCTGAATCTCCACCAATTATCGTTATGTCTAAATCCATCTTTAATAATCGTGCCATAAAGGGTAGTGTATTAAGTCCGTATTCATCCACTTTACCAAATGGTCCTGCTTGAATAAACATCCAAGAGTATTCGAGTTTACCATTTTTATTATTAATAATTTCTGCAACAGGTGTTGATAAAAAGGATAAGATGATATCATTTATGAAATAGTTAACAGTGTGTTCACCTATATCAAGAATAAAGCCATCTTTATATTTAGCAACATCTTTTATGCTTAAAGTTCTAATATAACGTCCTGTTTCACCTATTTTTACTGTAAAATCAATTGGCAGATAACAATCTGCGCCATCTTTCATTACTTCTAATAATTCCTTAGCTACATCTACCCCTTTATCTTCTAAAAATTGATTATTTTTTTCGCCAAGTGAAAGCTCACATGCCCGTAATAATAATTGGGCAGGTATACCACCAAAGAATGCAATAACATTTTTTCTTTCCAAGATTTTTTTCATATTTTGCAATTTATCAAATTTAGCCCCACCAAAACCAAACATTACCGGAACTGATGAATGAATGCGTTTATGAATTTTTGATATTTCAGAAAATTCTTTTATGAATTCAGGTCCAAATAAGATTGGTGTGTTATCAAATACAGGAGTCATAGAAGTATTATCACGATGAGAGGTTGGAAAAGCATCTATAATGTAATAATCGAAGATTGGATCGAAGACTTTATTGAATGCTTTTCTACCATTATCCAAATCATATTCCATTAAGTTTTTATTTGATAATCTTTCCATTCGGGTATTTTCTAAAATCACCGCATCTCCAGGAGAAAAGCCTAAAAAATCATATTTTGACAACGATAAGAGATTTTCATCCATAAAATGAACATTGACGTTATGTAACATTCCATCAAGTAAATCAGCGTGAGATTTTAATGAAATGCAATTTTTCCCCGGACCATCATCATGCATTCGACCTTGATGGGAAAGAATAACCGGCACATATCCCATTTTTGTTATTTTTACAATAGTTTCAGCACAAACATCTATTCGAGGACTTTTAACAACTCTTTTGTAAATTTTCCCTTCAATTTCATCAATATTTAAGGGACTATTGATATCCACTCGTATCCCGACTAGACCTGATTCTTTTTTGGTCATTCTTTCATAGGATTTTTCATTTACCAATTTTTGATATATTTCCTCAGACATTTAATAACCTCCAATCTTACACACTCATAAGAGATTATTTGGTTATAAAATTTCCTAATCCTTATGAGATATTTTAGGGAAGGTTGTAAATATAAAAAATTAAAAGAAAAAAGAACTTATTATCCATATTTCTTTTCTAGTTTATCACGGGATACATCGTTCTTTTCTGATATTTCGTTTAAAGCCCGTTCACATTGAAGCTTAAGGGTTTCAGTATTTTTCCCTTTTATTATATCAAATAATACTTTAGCTGATTTTTCAGAAGCAATTTCTGTTAAAGCTTTTGCAATATGGAATCGTAAAACTTCGTTGTGGTCCAATTTAATATATTCATGAAAGATATCCAAGGATGATTCATCAGCAATATCAGATAAAGCATAAACAATAGCTTCTTTTACATCTTCATTAGTTTCCGTTTTCAAATGTTGTTCCAGTGTGTCTGTTAACGTATTATCGTCCAAACGTTTTGAAATGCCCCCAATAGCCAAAGCAGTATTCGACCTAATTAAGGGGTGTTCTAAATCATCTAAAAGCTCCTCTA
>JAYEJY010000241.1:0-2309 GCA_034660795.1 Promethearchaeati archaeon
TTTATATGGAATGTGGAGAGAACCACAAAGAGGATCATTGTTTACTTCACCATGACAATCTGATCCTCCACTTACACATAAATTGAGTTCCTTTGCTAGTTCCTTCAATTTCTGTTGATATTTCGGAGAATGAGAGGGATAATAGACTTCGATTCCTTTGAGTCCATGAGATTTATGTTTAATTAAAAACTGTTTCAAATCAAGAAAATCATATAATCCAGGATGGGCAAGAATTGGTATAGCCTTCTTTTTATTTAAAAATTCAATTGCTTGTTTTGGTGATAACTTGAAACGAGGAACATAACACTTAGCATCTCGTTTTAGATATTTTTCGAAGATTTCATCAATAGTATCCGCATATCCTTTTTCAACCATTGTATTAGCTATATGTAATTTACCAATTAAACCATCAGCTTTTTTTTCAATCTCTTGAATCGTTAA
Organism: Promethearchaeati archaeon; assembly: GCA_034660795.1. Taxonomy (GTDB): domain Archaea; phylum Asgardarchaeota; class Heimdallarchaeia; order JABLTI01; family JABLTI01; genus JAYEJY01. The sequence continues at coordinate 442 of JAYEJY010000241.1, forward strand.
TGGGTTCCCTTCATCTAAAGCATTTATTTTCTCAATCATTTTTATTGCTCGTGTTTTTCGGGACTGAACAATTTCTTTGGTTAATTTAAGTAATTCTTTATCTAAATAGTCAACAAATAGTCCAACTATATGTATTGATTGATTATGATATTCTGTAGAAAATTCAATTCCAGAAATGACTTCTAGTTTTTCTTTTTTACCTGCATAAATAGCTTCAGGAACACCATTTACAGTATCATGATCAGTTATGGCAATTGCACTTAATCCTTTGACTTTCGCAAATTTCACCATTTCTGAAGGAGTAAAAGTACCATCTGATGCTGTTGTATGAAGGTGTAAATCTATTTCTTTTTTTGAATTTTTTGTGGTTGTAGCTGTCTGTTGATTTATTTTCATATTTCTTTCCAACATCAATTTATTCATTATTTTCAAATAAATCTTCTACAACAGCAGCAGCTACTACTCTGCCTTTCTTTCGAAGAATAATACGCCCGAGTTTTGGAAAATCTTCTTGTTTTTCAATTACAATTGGTCTTTTTGGTTTGAAGACAATGCTTGCGACTTCATTTTTGAAAATCATTATTTGTTTATCATTTACTTTTCGCATGGTATTTTTATATTTCTGATTTTTTCTATATACTTTCTTTATTTCTTCAACTTCTGCTTCTACATGATCAGAACCTGCGTGAAGAATAACAATGTTACCTATTACTAAAGGTTGTAATCCCAGGTACAATAATCGAACTTGAACATGTGGTTTATATGATGGGATTTTTCCAACCTTACCAAGAACCACGCCTCTTCTTAGGTCTTCTTCTGCACCACCTTTTAATAGAAAATCAACATCCATTCCAGCAACAGCTTTCTGGATTTCATTTTCTTCATCCCAAATAGTCTTAATAGTACCTTTTCTAGTACTTGGAGCAGCTATTACCCTGTCATTTACAGTTAATTCTCCACTAATTATACGGCCATAACCTACTAATCCAATACCAGGTTCTTGATAGGCGTCATATACAACTAATCTTAGATCATTATCGCTTAAATCTTCAGGGATTGAGAATTCTTTTATGGCTTCTTTTAGAGTTGGGCCCTTGTACCAATCCATATTTTCACTTACTGATATGAGATTTTCACCAGTTAAGCCACTAATAGGAATAAAAGGTATCTTGTCGATTTTTTTCAACCAAGGACTTTGTATTTCTTCGAGAAAATCAATAAGAATTTTTTTACATTCATTAAACCGTTCTTGGGAATAATCTGCACTATCCATTTTATTGACTGCTATAATGACATCGTTAATCCCTAAAACAGAAGCAATTAAAGTATGCTCTAAGGTTTGTCCAGAAGGAGTTCGTTCATCACCGGGTTCTAATCCAGCTTCAATTTCCCCTCGAGCAGCACTTATAACAAGAATACAAGCATCTGCTGTACTAATACCAGCTATAGTGTTTTTAGTAAAATCACGATGACCTGGATTATCAATCAAGACAAATTGCCGGTCCTCAATTTCAAATCGACGGAAGGCGATATCCATAGTTTTCCCTTTTTCTTTTTCTTCTTGAAAGGCGTCGAGAACATATGCCCATTTCCATGAAGTCATTCCCAAGCCTTCTGCATCAACTTCATGTTTCTTCATTACTCGAGGATCAATAGCCCCAATATCATAAAGGAAATGTCCCATAAGCGTGCTCTTTCCATGATCAACATGCCCAATTATTGCAATGCTTGTGAGAGGATCTTGTTTGGTGCCCATTTATAATATCATCCTGTAAATTATATATTAAGATAAATAATAGCTTCAATAATTTGTTTAATGATTTTCTTAATATTTTCCCTTAAAAGAAAAATGGTTTCTTAGCTAATTC
>JAYEJY010000242.1:0-2306 GCA_034660795.1 Promethearchaeati archaeon
CAATAAACCATATAAAGAATTAGAACTTCCACCAGAAATTCTATCATCAATAATTGTATGGCATGGAAAACTCACACCTAATTATCTTTATATTAAAAAATTCATAAGTTGAATGACTTATTTCTACTAACAATTCATTTATGGAAGAAATCCTTTTTAGGATTTGATTTCATATAAAATAGAAACAAAAGAAAGAAATAACATTAAACAAAAAAATATTCTAGAGATAGGATGGTACTTTAATGAAAAAAGTTTTGATTTTTGGTGCTGGTTTAGTAGCAAAACCGGGTACTCGTTATCTTTTAGATAATGATTATGAGGTTACGATTGCTACCAGAACAGTTAGTAAGGCAGAAGATATTATCGCTGGTCACCCCAATGGTACAGCAATAGAATTTAATGTTGCTAAAGATGATCTTGAAAAGAGTGGTTTAATTCAAGAACATGATCTTGTTGTAAGTTTATTACCATACAAATTTCATCCACAAATTGCAAAATCTTGTGTAAAATACAAAACCGACATGGCAACGACATCTTATGTAAGTGATGAAATGCAAAAATTAGATGAACAAGCAAAAGAAGCGGATATAATACTCTTGAATGAATGTGGAGTTGATCCAGGCATTGACCATATGTCAGCAATGCGTGTTATTCATGATATTCAAGAAAATGAAGGGAAAGTTATTAGTTTCCGATCAATAACAGGAGGATTACCTGCTCCACAATCGAAGGATAATCCTCTAGGGTATAAATTTTCTTGGTCTCCTAAAGGAGTTATCCTAGCCGGAACGAATCCCGCAAAATATATGGAAAACGGTGAGATTATCAATATTAAAAGTGGTGATTTATTTAATCACTATTGGCCTATGACTGTTGAAGGTATGGATTTAGAATATTATCCGAATAGAAACAGTTTACCATATATCGATGTTTATGGTCTAGAAAATATAAATACTATGTTTCGTGGTACTTTTCGGTATCCTGGCTGGTGTGAAACAATACAATCTCTTTTTGATCTGGGATTACTTGATCAAGAAGAGGAAATAAAAGAGGATTTGAAAAATGCGACTTGGCGTCAGCTTCTGATGAATCTTCTCGGCCTAGAGGGGAAAAACCTTCAACGAGAAGTCGCTCATGAATTAGGGAAAGATCCCAAAGCAGAATGTATCCAAAATATGGCCTGGTTAGATCTTTTTAGTAATAAGAAAATTCCTGATGGAGATTCTTATCTTGATGTCATTGCAACGCAATTCCTTGATAAATTAGGAAAATTCAGTGATGATGAACAAGATATGATTGTTATGCTCCATGAGTTTATAGCAGAATACCCAGATGGTCGGAAAGAAAAAAGTACCTCAACATTAATTGATTATGGTATACCAAACGGTGATTCTTCTATGGCCCGAACAGTTTCTCTCCCCTTGGGCATAGCTGTAAAAATGATTCTTGAAGGCGATATTAAGGATAAGGGTGTAACAATTCCCATTAAACCAGAAATATACAATCCTATTCTTGATGAACTTGAAAAAATGGACATTGCTTTTGAAGAAGAAGTAAAAGACCTATAAGCCTTCTTTTTCCTTTTTTTGTGATCTTAAGTTAATCAAAAGAAACTTAAAGTAGCAGAGAAAAATTTTGATTGATTAAGAATGTTCCAACAAGTTAAGGATGCATATGATCGTATAGCTGATCATGTTAATCATACTCCTGTAATGACCTCTTCCACCTTAAATAATAGATTTTCTAGTCGATTTTATTTTAAATGTGAGAATTTTCAGAAAATTGGAGCTTTTAAATTTCGAGGTGCCCTAAACGCTGTAGCGCAATTATCACTTGAAGAAAAGAAACGAGGAGTTATAACGCATTCTTCTGGTAATCACGCTCAAGCATTAGCACTTGCTGGTAAGATTCTAGATGTTAAGACAGTAATAGTAATGCCTGAAAATGCTCCGGCAGTAAAAGTAGAAGCAACAAAAGGTTATGGGGCAGAAGTGATTATGTGTGGATCCAAACCGGGTGACCGTGAGGAAGCAGTAAAACCGTTAATTAAAAAACATGGATATGTACTCGTTCATCCTTCTAATGACTGGGAGATTATCTATGGGCAAGGAACTGCTGCATTTGAATTAATAAAAGAAGTTGGTAATTTGGATTATCTCTTAGCACCAGTTGGTGGAGGAGGCTTACTTAGTGGAACCGCGATTGTTGCTAAAGGTTTACTTGAAAATGTTAAAGTTATAGGCGTTGAACCGAAAAATGCTGATGATGCTTACAAGAGTTTTACTAGAGGAAAAATTCATCCTTCA
>JAYEJY010000243.1:0-2292 GCA_034660795.1 Promethearchaeati archaeon
ACAAGCCATTAATGATGGAGTCTGCAAAATCTAACCGATCCATATACAGCCGTAAACTTTTGATTTTATGATTTTCAAAGATTAACACTTCTGCTTGTTTTGTAATAATTCGTTTGCCATTTAACAATGTTGCTTCGATAGAGAATTCTTCAAAGAAAGTATCATTATCGATTAAAATGACTTGAGGAACAAAACGGATATCTACAACATTTGAAAAAATCCAGCGGATCCATTTTTCAACACCTTTTTTTCCTTTCAGTAGTACACCCAAAAACTCAATTTCACAATCATCACTAAAACAATTGACTGCCTTTTTGACATCCCTTTGTTCTAATGCATCATCTAAATCCATAGCAACTTCTTTAATTTTTGCTGTGTCTTGTGACATTTTCCTCACCAAAAAAGTAATCCTTTTAAGTAAAAATAGTTTTTCATATAATTAAAGTGATTCAGTTGGGAATGCTAGAAAAAATCCTCTTGAAAAAAAATCTCATAATGATTTTATTACTTATTCTTATTTGTGGACCGCAACTAGTCTATGGAATTGTTGAAATCTATTTGTTTCCAACACAAATTGATGGGTATCTTTTTCTTTTTGGCTCCCTTTTTACGGCTACTTGCTTGATTATATATACCTGGAAAATACATTCACCTGGTGGCTATTATCGAGTAGAATAGTTCATTAATACTATAGCTGGTTAAACTTTCGCCCCACAATTATGACAATAGCTTGCTCCTTTCTCTAATAATTCACCACAATAGATACAATATTTTTGTGCTCGATCTTTTAGATTGCTGTCTTGTTTATCGGCGTGATAAATTTTTGCTTTATCCGTATCATCAAGTTCAATGTCTTTAATCCCTAAATTACGCATTCCTTGATCGATTTCTTCCTCAGATAATTCCTCAGCAGGTTTTCCATAATGTTTTTCTAGCGAATCTACATCTTCTTCTCGGAATTTATAGGCACGATGTGTATTTGATAATGCCAATAAAACTGCTCCACCTAAGAGAAATCTTCGTGCTCTTCTTCTAAAGAATCTTCTTCTACCTCTTCGAAGTGCTCTTCGAGCGATTCTTCTCCCAATTCTTCTTGGTCTAAATCTTCTTGGACTCATTTTTTTTACCTACCTCTTAATATTAAGTTGAGTAAATATGGACATTTTTACCATTTAAAGATTTACAAAAGAAGAATAAAGTTTGAGACAACAGAATGAAAATGATGAAAATCTTTTGAAATTTAATTAACCAATATCCTTATGAACGTACAATAGATAATTTTATCCGATTTATAATGCCCGATTTGCAAGAATGGCAAAATCCTCGGTGTTTTGATATTAATAAAACTCCGGCTAAAACACATTCTTTTTCTCAACCTACTATTTTTTTTAACCAGCAACTCCCTTTTGAAAAGAATCCGTGGGTTATCTCATTAAATGGTTTATGGTCTTTTTATTGGGTTAAGCAACCAGGTAATCGACCAGTGAATTTTTACAAACAAGATTATTCCGTAAATGACTGGCCAAAAATTCCAGTCCCTAGTAATTGGCAATTACAAGGTTATGGCACACCAATTTACACAAACATTGAATATCCGTATAGTTTAAGTCGAGATAAAAAGAACCTACCTCATATAAATCCAGATAATAATCCTGTTGGAAGTTATCGTTTAGAATTTGAAATTCCTGATGAATGGAATAATAATGAAATTTTCTTATTATTTGAGGGGGTAAAATCAGCCTTTTATGTCTGGATAAATGGGCAAAAAGTTGGTTATAGTCAAGGAAGCATGACACCAGCAGAATTTCGTATAACAGATTTTATTCAAGAAGGTAAAAATATTCTGGCAGTAGAAGTTTATCGGTGGTCAGATGGAAGTTATTTAGAAGATCAAGACATGTGGCGTTTTAGTGGCATTTTTCGAGATGTCTTATTATTCTGTACACCACAAATCCATATCCGGGATTATTTTATTCAAACACTTCTTGATGTTGATTATCAAGATGCTCAGCTAAAAATACTTTCCAAAATTAAAAATTATTCTGATATAGAAAAAAAACAATATAGTATCTTAGTGCAATTATATGACCAACAAAAACAACCAATTTTTACAAAGAAATTAGAAAAATCTATTACGCTGAAAGCAAGAGAGGAAAAAGAACTAATTTTAGAAAAAAAGATAACTAATCCCAAAAAATGGTCTGCTGAAATACCAAATTTATATCTTGTTGTTCTTGAGATACACGATGCTAATGGGAATATTATTGAGGTTCAGCAAACAAATATAGGTTT
>JAYEJY010000244.1:0-2282 GCA_034660795.1 Promethearchaeati archaeon
CTCTTAAGGTAGTTGAAACAATACCTGAAGGGTCACCAATAGGTTTGTCTAATTTTACAACCGAATCAACATGATCTTGACTAATACTGATGGGATTATTTGGAAAAGGTACAAGGTTATTAGTAACAGCTACAACATAATTAGCAAATTGGGCATCTGGAAATGCATAACCTAATGATCCACATGCATATTTCCCAGAAACTCCGTTGATATTTCCATATTTATCACATGTAGGCGCTCCAATAAATGCTATATCTATTTCTACATCACCATTTTCTATCGACCGTGCTCGTCCACCATGTGAACGGATGGTTAATAGACCTTCCATTTTTCCTCTTGAAATTGCGTCTGCAATAACCCCTGAAGTTCCACAATTAATGTGTGTTATTATGCCTTTTTCAAGATAAGGGAGGATTTTTTTATGAACAGGTTGTATTGAAGATGGTACTAATCTAATATCTTTCAAACCCATTTTTGCAATTTCGTGACAGACCATATTAAGAAGATAATCGCCATTACGAAAATGATGGTGAAAAGAAATAGTCCCTCCATCTGTTAGTTCTCCTTTCTTTATAGCCTTTTGTAAATCATAGAGAAGTTTATTTTCACCAGGTGTAATCTTCCGAATTTCTGGAGCATATTTTCGGTTAGTATATGGCCCTTTTCCAGCTCCAGTAAAAGGGATTAATTTTCTCTCATAAATTTTTTCGGGAATTTTTCGATTCACTTTATTTTTATTCATTTTCATCTAATCACCTATGTCTGATAAAATTGTCCCACTTGCTTCAGCACGTTTCAGAATTTTTTTAGAACGTTTTATTACGGGTACATCAATCATTCGATCATCCACTGTAATTGCACCTAATCCTTTCTCTTCTGCTTCTTTATATGCTTGAATAATTCTCTTAGCATTTCTTATTTCTTCATCTGTTGGAGTGAAAGCTCTATGAACCGGTTCTACTTGTGAAGGATGAATAATACTTTTTCCTTGAAATCCAATTTCTATAGCCTTTTTTGTTGCTAAATAAAGACCTTCTGTATCATTGATGTCACTATAGACCGTGTCAATTGCTTGTATATTATTCGCTGCACATGCGAGAATTATTTTAGAACTAATATATTCCAACTCTTTACCTTCTTTCGTTCTTTTTGCACCAATATCTGCTGTAAGATCTTCACCACCCAACCCAATACAAACTACTCGAGGGCCTTGAGCAATAGATTCTATATTTAGTACTCCTTTAGCAGTTTCAATTATAGGCATAATTTTTGTAGTGCCGATTTTAATATTATGATCTTTTTCTATCTTTGAAATTAAATTAGCTGTTTTCTTAATATCTTCCAAAGTTTCAGTTTTTGGTAATAAAATGCCTTCTAAAGCTGTCGGGATAATTACTTGAAGATCTTCTTCAAAAAATTCTGTATCAATGGCATTAATTCGTACGGTTTGCTCACAAGAACCAAAGTCAATATTTTCTAATGCTTTACGGACTAATATTCGTGCAGAATCCTTTTCTTTTATAATGATAGAATCTTCCAAATCAAAAATAATTGAATCTGCAGCAAACACCATAGCATTTTGTATCATTGCTGGATTATTACCTGGAATATATAATCTTGTTCTTCGTAAACGACTATAAGGATCTATTTTTTTATCAGCTGGCAATAATATCACTTCTCACTGGCTCGTTTAAGTGCTGTTTCTACCCGAGCTTTAATACAATACCCGAGAGCCCCTTTATCTACAGCAATAATTTTCGCATCTTTTATATCATATTTATGTAGAGTTTCAGTTATTTCTGATCGTATTTTATCTCCAAAAGGTTTTTCACCTGGAGATTCCAAATCAATATCTATCCCTGAACCTGTTTTTACTGGTTCAATAGTAATTAAAATATCACAAGATTCGAGTGAACCAGCTTGAGCTGTTTGTTTAATTTTCAAAGGTTTTTTTCCTCATATTTAATTTTTGAATTATAGCTTTTTAACATTTAGTAAATTATAGTTTTTTACAAATAGAATTGGAAGAAAACAATTAGGTTTTACGAAAGTTATTAAATAATAATAGCTTTTTCAAATAACTATATTTCTTATTTTTGTCGAACAATTTTTCCACAAGTCTTTTTAAAGAAAAAGTTAGATTTGTTTCTGAATATGTACAAGCTGGGCTTAAAATAATGATCAAAAATTTCCCTACAAAATATTTTATCATTTTTACAGATTCTATTGATAATAAATTGCATAAAAACAAAATCATTGCTGGATTAAGATTAAGTCTAACT
>JAYEJY010000245.1:0-2243 GCA_034660795.1 Promethearchaeati archaeon
GATTATTGATTATTTTAAAAGATGTAAGGAAGCGGGGAATCTTCGCGAAGATATTTCACCGAAGAACTGTGCAACCATTTTTATAGCGAATTTTGTCCCTCTAATAGCGCGGTTCCCCATTTTCCTATTTCAAGATCCTGAATTAGAAATAGAAGAGCTTATCGAATTACAAATAGAAGTCCTCCTCCATGGATTAGTCCCAAAAAAATGATACTTCTATTTTATCGCGCTATTTTTTTATAAAAATACTAAAAGAAGAGATTTTTGATAAAAGCATTTACAATAAAAGAGTGTAAACTCATTCGAAACGATAATTAAACGGTCTTTAAACCATTTTTAGAGATTGTTTAAAGGAAAGGCTGAATAATTGTAATACATGCAAACAGAAAATTGCATCCTGAAGAAAATTGGTAAAATATAACCAATTTCAATATTCAGGAAAAAAAATCAAAAAATATTTCGAGGTAAACAAAAAATGAAACTCAAAAAAACAATCATTGGTATGGCATTAGTAAGCTTATTCCTCCTAAGTTTATCTGCTCCATTTACACTTGCCAAAAGTGGAGATATGGGAGTAGATGAAGGACAAGAGGATATACTGATCACTTCTGATTACATTACCATGAAAATCGTTGATAAACAACCACACTTTATTTGGTGGAACGGGAATCGAAGCTCTGCGGATGAAATGTACAAAGTACAATTCAAATCTGTGCAAGAATTTTTCGGTGACGATACTGTTCTTGATTCAATTTTTGAATTGAATGGTCTTTCCTACAATCTCGTTTCTAGTGACTGGCTAATTGATATTAGTGAAGATGAAAACCACATCACGGTTACCATGACATTAAATGACTTAGCTAATGAAGCAGACATACAGTTTATTGTAAATATATACGCTGAAGATGAACCGATTGAAGGAACTGATCAAGTTGTTGAGGCATTAACAGAAGTAAAATTCGACATTGTGGTTAATAACTGGATTTTCTCTGAAGATGCAAAAGGACTTACTTTCAAAGTAGAGGTTTTAGAAGCACAACAAAGACATAGAGTACGCATAAGGAACGGCACTGCACAAGAACATGGAAATGCAACAAGAAACATGGTTTTTGAAAGCGAGGAAAATGGTAATAATAAAGTGGCTTACTTTGAATGGACAACCTTTGCGGACGTCTACAATGGTTCAGAAAAAATTGATACTATAGACGTTGGTACAGCATTTTTTGAACCACCTGGTGATCCACAAGGACCCATTGATCCAAATACAGGTATGATCCATTTCTGGTTAACCTATCCAAATTATGGCGATTCACTAACCTTAGTACATGACCCATCAATAGGTATTAACCCGGACTCTTTTGTCTCACCACTGTATTTCTTACCAATAATTGGTGGACTTGTCACAACAGCTATTGTAGTTGCTGTTATACGTAAAAGAAAACAATAGAAGTACTTTATAGAACCCTTGGGAGATAATATTCTCCCAAGTTATATTTTTTTTAAAATAACTTAATATTAAATAGTACAAAAGAATATAATTTAGCTTATAATGGATTTGCTTACGATGATTAATATGGACCATTTTAAAATAAAACAGCAAAAAGGCATACTGTCTATTGTTATCATATTAATCATACTTCTTACTATAAATCAAAATTCAGTTATAATTAAAGGTAGTATTTACAGCAATTCTCAAGAAAAATCATTTGAACCAAAAAAACTAATTGAAAATCCTAAATTAGAAACAAATCCAGAAAACATAACTGTTTTATCATATAAAATGCATCTGAAAATTCAAACAAATTTCCAATTTAAAGTGACTTCTACTTTTGTTTTAAGAAATAATAATACTGAACCTTTGAATTTTTATATAATAGATATAAATCAAAATATCTCATCAGTTTTTGTTTATGATCCAATAGATAGCTTGTCATTCTCATGGAAAACTGATGAATCATATGGAAATAGAATTAATATTACTCTACGTTATCCACTACTTTCAGATGATATGACTGTTTTTTACATAGAATATGAACTTCAAGAATCAATCTATCAAGTAAATCAACCTAGCCAGTATTATGGTTTTGATTTTGAAATAAACCACACTCTAGCAACAAATACTTTTACATTAGAAATTGACTTACCAATGTATGGTTCATTAATAGAGAGTGATTCACCAGCTGCTGTTTCACCTGACCCAAACAGAATTTATACGGAAGACAATATTGTAAAAATAATATGGG
>JAYEJY010000246.1:0-2239 GCA_034660795.1 Promethearchaeati archaeon
TTACCGATAGAAAGAGAATGGATAGACCAAGTAATTGATGAGGGTTATTTTGATTCTTTTCGATTATTACATCCTGATGAAAAGGAAAAATATAGCTGGTGGTCATATAGAGCGGTAGGTGCTCGAGAAAGGAATGTAGGATGGCGTCTGGATTATTTCTTTGTTTCAAATAATCTAAGAGAAAATGTTGCTAAAGCCTATATTTTGGATGATGTTATGGGTTCGGATCATTGCCCAGTTGGTCTTGATTTACAATTTAAATAATTGATGAGTAAGTATTCAAAAGAAATAGCTATTCTTCATCATTTTTCATAGAACATTTAGGTACCTCTTCTCCCTCGATAAATTTTTGGAAATTCTCCAACCATTTGGGCGACTCGAGATAATCAAGGAAATCCATAAAAAGTGACAGTCTTTCCAGTGTTTCTTCGTTTAAATAATGTTCTACTTTACAGGCGTCTTTGAAAGCAATTTCCTCATCCACTCTAATACAAACAAGAAAACGAGTTAATTGTTCATGATATTTTTCTAATTCTTGAAATTTTTTCTTCCCTTTAGGCGTTAAAGTAACTGGAGTATATGGTTCAAGATCCAAATAGCCCTTTTCTTTTAATTTATTCAGCATTTCTGAAACAGAAGGATAACTAACATCTAATTTTTCTGCAATCTCTTTTACTTTTGCATAGCCTTTTTTTTCAGAAATTCTTGCGATTATTTGGATGTATTCTTCTTCTCTAGTAGTTAGCATTTTTCATTCGCGTCAGATTTAGTTTCATCAATAATAATCCTTATTGAAAAGGAATATAAATGTTAGGAAAACAAAACTTTTTTCAATGTTATTTTTCATATGATTTCTAGCATTTCCTGAATAATTTTTGCTGAGGTAAAGGCAGTTATAGCGGTAGGATCGTACTGAGGATTCAATTCAACAATATCAGAAGCTATAATATTTATCGCTTGCAAATTCTGAAGTAATTCTAGGACTTCAAAAGTACTTAGACCTCCCGGTTCTGGATTTCCTACGCCTGGTGCAAAAGCTGGATCCAAGATATCCATATCAAAAGAGAGATATAAATTAGTTTTTTTCGGAAGTTTATTTTTGATTTCTTTTGCTATTTCTCGACTCCCTTTAGTTTTTATATCGGCTGTTGAAAAAGTGGTTATATTTTGTTCCTTTGCATAATTATCTTGCTCTGGTGTTGATGAACGAATGCCAATTTGGTAAATAAGATTTGTATCTATTCGGCATTCATCAATAATTCTTCTTAGTGTACAAGCATGTGAATATTTGTTTGCTCCATAGATATCATAAAGATCCGGATGGGCATCAAAATAAAGTATCCCTATAGAATCTTGGGTTTCTAAAATATACGATTTAACTGTAAAATAGGTAGTTAGATGATCTCCACCTAGGAATAGGAATCGCATATCATATTTGTTATAATTTTGAATTGTTTGATGGACCTTTTGTTGTGCGTCCTTGATGGTAAATCCGTTAAGTTCAATATTGCCACCATCGAATATTTGCCATTTCTCGATAATGTCATTTCCTCGTATAGTATATTGATTATAGAGCTGCTTAGAAGTGGCCTGTCGGATAAAATCTGGGGCTTGTTTTGCACCATTACGATAGGAAGAGGATTGATCCCAATTCCATCCTAACACACACATATTTGCATAGTTGAGATTATCAGTGATCGAACCAAAAAACGCATCACTTATTTGATTCACTTTTTTCCCTCAATTTAGATAATTCAATTTTTAATAGTTATATAGAAAACCTTTTTGTTATAAATTATTGTTGTTTTACTTGTTATTTAGAGCAGAATTTCTTGTTTCTTATTTACTTATGAACGAAATTCCTTAATCTAATAATTAATTAATCAGTTTAAAATAAATTAAGCTGATAATATTCTTTAACATGCACTATTAGATTGTAAGATGATTTATAAAAAAAAATTATAGAATAAAGACTTATGTTTAAATAGCAAGATAATGAATATTATACCGTAAAACAGGGAGTGCAATTTTCGACAAATGGCATAGTACACATCGGAGTGACTATTACGTGACTATAGGAAGACTGGAAAAAAGCATTCCTTCAGGTGAAAATGAAGTAGATTACTTTAAAAAACTTCTACGTCGAAAACCTGAGAAGACTTTGTTATTAGACTTCCTTGGCGAGGCATATTATAAAATTGCTGAATATCACGAGGCTATCCATTGTTGGAAAAAATTG
>JAYEJY010000247.1:0-11437 GCA_034660795.1 Promethearchaeati archaeon
CAAAATATATCCGGAGAGAAATCATTAACCCATTCATAAAAAGTTGATTCTTTGTAAACTTCTTTTTTAATCAAAGCTCGAATTCCATTTACGTTCCAAGATAATAAAGATAATTCTTTCATAGCATTGTTATTTTTTTTAACTTTTGAAAATGTTTCGTTTAACTTAATGTAATGGTTAGTTTTTGATGTTTCTTAGCTTATCAAAATATTTATAATAAAGTTAGATTAACCTAACTTTGTTCAATTTGCTTTCAAAAAAAATCTCAACTAGTTGAAATAACCAATGAATAAGATTGCTTTAGTCGGGAATCCGAATGTAGGAAAAAGTGTCATATTCAATGCATTAACAGGGTTAAATCAAACAATCGCTAATTTCCCAGGTTGCACTGTCGAAAAAAAGGAAGGAAAATTAACATATCTCGATGAAAAAATAGAAATCATTGATCTTCCCGGAATATATTCACTTTCCCCTCATTCTATTGATGAAAAAATAGCGCGTAATTATCTCTTAGAAAATAGACCAGATTTAGTTGTTGCAATTCTCGATGCTTCTAATCTTGAACGAAATTTATATCTCACAATTCAATTAATGGAATTACAGATACCATTTATAGTTGTTCTAAATATGATTGATTTAGCACGCGGAAAGGGTATTACCTTAAACACAGAAATCTTAGAAAAAAATCTAGGAGTTCCAGTTTTAACTACAATAGCTACTCAAGGCAAAGGATTGCCTGAGCTCCGAGATGCCATTTGTAAATACAGTAAAAATCCTCCAGAATATTCTCCATTAATATGGCCAAAAGAAATTGAAAAGGTAATACAAGAGATTAGCGAAAAAATAATCTCGTATAATCCCGATTTAGGGGAGACTTATCCTCTGAAAAGGCTAGTTACTTCGCTATTAGAAGATGATGAAAAAGCATGGAGAATTGTTAAAGAAGCAGGGATACCAAAACAAGAATTAGAATTTCTCATAAATGATATTCAAGAGAATAAATTCAATGGAGAAACCATTTTAACTTTAGTGGATGCTAGATATGAAATAGTTAATCGGTTTATAAAAAATGTTCAAAAAAGGTTTAGTGATCATCGTTGGGTCTTCACAGATATGCTTGACGAAGTTTTAACAAATAAATTTCTGGGGATACCAATCTTTTTAGCAATAATGTGGGGTGTTTTTCAATTAACTTTTACAGTAGGAGCGCCCTTAGTAAGTTTAATCGAGGTAATCTTCAATTATTTAGGAGATGGTGTTTATTACCTAACAGATTTATTAGATGGTGCTGGAACCGGACATAATCCTATTTCTGATTTTATTGTGGGAGCAATAATTAACGGTGTTGGTTCGGTTGTTAGCTTTCTCCCAAATATTGTGATACTATTCATTGCTATTGCTATCTTAGAAGACTCAGGTTACCTCTCTCGAGTAGCCTTTTTAATGGATAAAATTTTCAGTCGGATTGGATTACAAGGCCAATCAATAATTCCTATGCTTATTGGTTTCGGTTGTAATGTACCAGCTGTAATGGTAACACGTTCAATTAAAAATGAAAATGACCGGTTTACAACGATTATGGTAAATGGTTTTATGTCGTGTTCCGCGCGGTTACCTGTTTATGTTTTAATTGCTGGAACGATATTTCCAGCATTTGCTGGTGCTGTTACATTAGGATTATATGTGCTGGGTATAATAGTGGCCATTTTTGCCGCGTTTGTATTAAGAAAAACAGTTTTCCGAGGAGAACGATCAGATTTGATTATTGAATTACAACCATACACTGTTCCCGCTCCGCAAACTGTTTTCATAAAAATGTGGAATCGAGTGAAAATGTTTCTCAAAAAAGCCAGTACAATTATTTTTGCAGCAGTAACGATCATCTATTTACTCAATGAAGCGAATATTATCGGATATTTTGGTAAAGGGTTATCCTATCTATTTTGGTGGATGAAAACAACAGATGGAACAAGAATAGGTTGGGAATATACTGCTGCTTTACTAATTGGTATTGTCGCAAAAGAAGTAGTTGTTGGAACACTTGGGACATTACTTGGTTTTAGTTCTGCAACCCCGACTAATCCAGTTGTTCAAGAAACAATCGGATCATTAGGACCAGCAGCAGGATTATCCTATTTGGTTTTTATCTTACTATATGTACCCTGCATTGCAACTTTAGCGGTAATCAAAAAGGAAACTAATAGTTGGAAATGGATGTTATTCAACTTGTTAATGTCAACCGGTATTGCTTATGCGTTATCCGCTGCGACATATTTCTTAGTAAAGGCTTTTATGCTTATTCCGTGGTGAAAAATAATGAATAATAAAAAACAAAAAAGGACAAAAACTCAGAATGACTATCAGAAAATATCCTCTGAAGAAACAATAAATGGAGAAAGAAAACACCCGGAACTTCAAAGAGATATAACAAAAAAAGAGGAAACTACTAAATTCAGACCTCATAGGAGAATTTCTCCTACAATTGTGAAATGGTTAAATCAACAAAGAATCACCAATATCATTCTCACTGTTGCAGTAATTTTAGGAATTTTATATATTGGTATTGGAATAACAAGTATAATAGGCTTTTTTGGTGCACAAGAAAATCCATGGGTTTTTTATGAAGCAACAAGTTTTCTTGGCTGGAATAAAATAACGGTAACAGGCTTTGCTTTACTCATTGCGGGTATTGTAATAATATGGTCAGTGCCGTATTATTTCTTTAATAAATCTCAAGTCGCGGATTCCTACTTGCTTGTTGGCACAACAATTGGAATTCTATTTGGTCTAATATATATCATTATTATCTTAGCAGATATCTTAAATGGATTAGTTATCGCTTTAGCAAATCAATCAGCGATAGAGATAGTGACTTATTTTTACTTACCAATTCCCCTGGCAATAACGACAATACCAATCTTTAGAGTTTTAACTATTAGACATCATATTATCTTAATGGATGAAGTAGAATTAGAAGAAAATGGGAAAAAGGAAAAACCAATAACTCTAAAACAATTGATTAAACAACGAAATCAGCAACCATATAGAAAAAGATGGCCTAAGAAAACAAATAGAAAACATTATCGAAGAAAAATGAGAAGATGGCATAAAAAACCATGGCGAAGATGGTCTGATGAAGAAGAATAAATAATATTTAATGAGGGTTACTCTTGATTAAGAAAGTTTTAGAATATCTAAAATCAAAAGATGGTAATTCTTCAATTTCAGCAATCGCAAAAAATTTAGAAATTGATAAGGGGACAATTGTTTTAATATTACATCAATTAGAAGAATTAGGTTATTTAGAAAAAATCAAACCAATAGAAGAGTTAAGTGATGATTGTAAACCATTAAAATGTGCCAATTGTCCAAAAGCTAAAGATTGTGAACCTATAAATCATATTAGATACAAGTTAATTAAAAAAAATAATTCATGATTATATTTTGTGAATAATTTTTAGTTATAATCTGAATAAACATTAGTTTCAATAGAAATTATTCATCTGGTTTCTCTAGAACAACTAAAATTAGTGCAGTATTATCACCACCAAAAGGCATCATATGTGTTATTTCCCATCCTTTTTCTAAAAAAGCATTTAGCTGTTCTGTATCAATCGTTCGATCAATACGCTTTAGGAGACCATATGTGAACTTAAATGTTGGTGCTACATTATATACCATTTGCATTTTATATCAAACCTAGATTATTTATTAATAGATTATTTTCCGAATTTAAAATTCTATTCTTCAAAAAAATCTGTTTTTTAGAATCCTTTTTTGCCGAAATTTAACTTTAATTTGATTAAATATAAAAATTATTTTGGGTTAACATTTTTTTTTTAAAAATTGATTTTTTAATATACTAGTGAAAGGTTACCTTTATATAGAGAATATATGTAATTTATTATGTAATAAATACTATATATAATATAGTATCTTTACAATAGTAATAAATACCCTTTATACGGTGATGATATCCGTGTTAAAAAAAGTAAAAACTTTTCAACCCGAAGCATTAATTGCAAAAAAGGAATTCCGGGACTATATAGAGAGTTTCGAATCAGAACTTTTACGAGGAATTTCAACGGTAGCTGTATTGCAGATTATAAAAAAATACCCAACTAAAGGATTATATGGCTACCAAATTTTGAAAGAATTAGAGGAAGAAACAAAACATCTCTTAATTATTGAAGAAGGAACTCTTTACCCTCTCTTAAGAAAAATGGAGGAGGATGGGGTTCTTACTTCGATGAAGAAGAAATATAAAGGTCGTACTAGAAAATACTACAATTTAACATCGGAAGGAGAAAAACTCCTTGATCATATGTCTGGTTTTTTCTCGAAGCTGATTGAAGCAATGGCACCTTTAATGGATTATGAAATTAAATTGCCTGAAGATACATACATGTATTGTCCGAATTGTGCCAATAAAATTTTACTAGATGATAGTACAAAATTCTGTGAAGTCTGTGGTCTTTATGTTGAACCATATGCTAATCAAGAGGTAGAATAATCAATGAATAATAAAAACAAAAAAACAAAACAAGAAGAAATTGTGAACGAATTTATTACAGAAATTGAAAGGAAGCTTCCTTTTTGGCTAAAAAGTAATGAAAATGAAAAAAAGGAAATTTTAGAAGAAATTGAAAATCATATTTGGGACAAAGCAGATGTTCTTGCAGAAGGTGAAGAGCCTACTGTTGCTGATATTCAATATATTATTGAAAACATGGGTGATCCGAATAAAATTGCTGATGAATATAAACGCCGAGGGAAACCTAAATTCTATATCACTGAAGAGTTATGCCCTATGTATCTAAAAACCCTCTTATTCATTGGAGGAATTCTACTAGGAATTAATCTCATCAGCATGTTTGTAAGTATTGGTTCAAAACCTGCCGGAACTTTAATACAAAACACAATAACAGGTATCATTATTAGCCTCGCTATTGCTGCAATATTGATTACTTTCCAATTTGTGTTTCTTTCTATGGAAGGATATCTTCCGGAAGATTTCGAGAAACTATTAAGTCCCTTTGGATCTGCAATATCAGGTGCTTTTGATAAAATTAGCTCAGAAAAACAAGAACAACAAGAAGCAATGAAAGATTCTACAACAGCTCCTTCTACAGCTTCTACTCCAATTGATATAAAAGCAGAACCATCAGCTAAAATGAAAGCAGAAACCAGTTATGAAAAAACACCTGCACAAAAATACTCGATTCCTCCACAACAGCAATATCATACAAGGAATCGATATTATGAAGAAAAAAACTATCAACAATGGAAAAAACCACCAAAACATCGGAAACCACCAAAACGATTTACTATTTATGGACAGAATTACTTATCTGATGGTATATTTGGAATGGTTTTTGGAATTATTTTAATGATATTGCCATTCTTACCCTTGCTTGATTTCTTGAACGAATATTTGAGATATTGGATAGCAATTTATGGTGCGGTTACATTTTTTGCTGGTTTATTTCATTTTACACAAGCACTTATTGGTCGACGGGAAGGATTACAAATATTATTCTTATCGTTAGGTTTTATTCCTAAGGGGTTGAAAATTTGGTTGTTTGTATCACTAATCCAAAATAAAAGCCTTTTAATGAACGATCTTAGTAATTGGATAACATCATTTAACATAGTGCTAGTAGCAAAAATAATTCTATGGATAGCAGTTGCTGGAATTATTATTTCAATAATTGTGGATTTAGTTAGAATGATTAGAATAGGTGTTGAAGGATTTCCAGAGAAATATCAATAACGACATATTCACTGATTTCCTTAAACTCTTTTTTTATTTTTATAATACAATTTTTCTATAATAGCTTTTTTTTATGATGAAAAATTTCTAGAATATAAAACTAACACAATAAATTCAAAAATAAAATATTCAATCAAGGATGATGCTTACAATAAAGTAAGCATCTTCTTGATTCAAAGATTCAATCTCAATTAATATTAGGGAGATTTTAGTGAATAAACGTTCGTCAAATTTTGCCATATATTAAGACAATTATGCTATATTATTAGGCGAATCAATAATGGGATACAATTGCCTTCATTATCGGGGTATTCCGACTATGAAATTTGTCCCATTAATTTGAGAGACTAAACGAAGATTCCTTTCTTTCCCGTTTTTTAATGTAATTTTTGTTTTTTTATAGTAAGTTTTCATTATTATCACCTTATTTTTTCTTAAATTATTTCCAAGATAAATTGGGCAATTGTGTTTGAATTACTTTTAATCGTAATTGGTCGATTTTTCTTTCCGAATTCTTTTTTACTACATTTTTTGTATTTTTCATTATTTCTCACTCCAAATCTTTTAGAGTATAGTCACTTACTGGCAATTCTAAGGATTTTTTTACCTGGTTTTTTACAGCGTTTTTTCTTTGATTCATTTTTGATTCACCTTATTTGATCTTGACCTGTTTTTAGGACAAGTTATGAGATATTTTTCTCATTATTTGAGAATTTTCTCATATAATAAGAAATATATCTCACAAGTATATAAAGCTTTCTCAACGTATAGTACTTTCTTAACAATAGAAACATATAGATAAAAAAAGACTGACGAAAAAACTATTCGTCAGTAAGTTTAGTCATTATTATACCAATAGCAAAAAATATCGTAGCAAATATTGCACCAAAACCAATATTTTGCCAAGCAATATTGGTTTGACCGGTGATCATTACTGCCCGTAGGGCATCAGCCATATATGTTAATGGAATGAATTTTGATATAATATTTAATCCAGGTATTCCAGAAACGTCAAAAAACGCGCCTGAAAGAAACATCATCGGAAAAGTCAAAAGGTTTGCAGCACCAGCAGCAGCGTCAGGATTCTTAACAAATCTTCCACCTATCATCCCCATCCCCACAAAACAGATAGAATTGAGGACCATTATAAGGATAATTTTCCAGTCTAATATTTCTATTATCCATAATGTTTCACCTGAAGGGAGACTAAAGACCAGATAAGTACAAATTACGACTGCTAGGAATGAAATCCATGATAAGATAAATTGCCAAGTTGTTTCTGCTGTGACAAAATCAACTTTATTCATCGGTGATGATGCTAATTTTTTGAATAAACCCTGCTTTCTATAATAACTGTGTTTTTGTACTACTCCTATAACTGCGTTATTCATAACAGTAACACAAATCATTCCAGGGACAAGGAATTTAAAATACTCAATTTCCTCTTCTAGATAAATGTTTGTTGTATCCATTCCTAATTTTACATCAACAGGATCCATTGGGTCTAGAATATTATTTATTTGGATGTTCAAATAATCAATTATTTGAGTTACTATCTTTTGAACCGTTCCTCCGAATTCTGAATTTTGGTCAACAAATAACGTCATATTTAGTGAAGAGGAGGTTAAAGCCTTTTTTGTCATATTTGCGGGTATTACTAAGGCAATATATCCTTCTTGTTTTTCTAAATATTTGCCAGCATTTACTGTTTTGTTTTGTTCATTATGCAAAGGAATGTATTTAGTCTTAATTAATTGCTCATCTTTACTGTTGTTTAAAGATTGGATATTATTTATGAGTGAATCTGTAAAATTGAAGTATACAGGATTTCCCATAATATTTTGAGTATATCCATAATCTTGCTCTGCTTGGATATATAGGGTATAAGTAAAAGTTGATTCTGTATCAGAAAAAATTGCTCCGAAAAGAAGTGTAAAAATTAATGGGTAAGCTATAGCAAAGAAAATTGTCATAGGAGAACGTCTGAAATCAATAAAAGCTGCTATCGTATAACCTCCAACCTTGGTAATGAAGAATTTAATGGAGTCAATTGCTTTTCTAATCATTGATTTCTCTGATTGGTTGCTATTAAGGAGTTTTTCAGTCATTCTTTAACACCTTCTATTCTTTTTTCCAAGTAGCTATTAATGTACCGATTAGAAAGAAACCAATTCCAAGCGCTACAAGAATTCCAAAATTTTGTCCAAAATTATCAATTGTTGATTCTAGCATTAAATTCTTCATAGATTGAGAAGCATAATAGAGTGGCATGAATTTTGCTATAACACTTAAATAAGAGGGCATAATTTCTAGAGGAATAATAGAATTCGAAAGAAACATCATTGGAAAAACAATAGCTAGAGTAGCTGCCCCTGCAGCTTCGGGTCTTCGAATAAACCGAGAGAGGATTAAAGCCATTCCTGCAAAAGTCATTGATGCGAAAATTAGAACAAAGAACATTAACGGATGTAACATTGACAAATGGAAACCAAATGCTAACCAACCTGTCAAAACACAAATAATGGTTATCAAAATTCCAATTATAATTTGCCAGAGTTCTGTTGCTAGTGCCCACTCCCATTTTTTAAGTGGTGTTGCTGATAACTTATAGATAAAACCAGTTTTTCTATGAACAGTTATTGTTGAGACGACACCCATCATACCAGCTGTTGATAAAGTAACCATTACGATACCCGGTATATAAAAATCAATGGCATTTAATCCTTGTCTTGATGGAGTTGGATCAACATCGATTGTAATAACACTTTCAATTGAGAATAATTCTGCATTCATATCTTGTAAGACACTATCAATAATTTGCATGATAGTAATGGCACTTGTATAGGATGGATCATAATAATAATGTATTTTTGCCATGGGAGCAGAAGCATTAGCTATTGTATTGTTTACTTGTTCTGACCAACCCAAGGGAATTACTAAGAGATTTGAAAAACCTTTATTTTTTGTCCAATTTAGAGGATCATGTTTAGAGGAATTATAAGATACTTAATTCAATGTAACTCCAAGCTCTTTAGCCTTTGTTTGGTTATTAAGACCTAATTCTTCTAAAAATTGGTCAGCTGGGTGAAAAGAATGAATTTTCCCCCCAACTTCATAAATGTCTTCATTAACATAATAAATTGGAAATTCAGTATCACCTGCACTCCCGAAAATATATCCTTGAAGAAGAATCATTAAAATTGGGAAAATGAATGTAAAAAACATTGCAGCTTTTGAACGTGTCCAATCTGTGGCTGTACCAATTAAGATTGAATAAATTCTTCTAAGACTTAGATAGATTTTTTGCCAAATGGTAAATTTTTTCTCAGACACCATATTTTCTTCCTCTTAAGTTTGCACTTGTGATTTGGTTTCTTTATGAACTGCTTGGAATGATTCCCCAGTAATAGCTAAGAAAACATCTTCCAGTGTTGGTCGTTGATTAATTATATCCATATAAGCAACTTCATTATCTTCCAATAAGTCAATTACTTTTGAAATATTCGTTTTTTTTGCGGTAATTACAATATCACCATCTTCATTTTCATAAGGACCATGCTTAAATAATAAATCATGAACATTGTCGCGTGTTTCTTGAGTTTTACATCTTA
Source organism: Promethearchaeati archaeon (assembly GCA_034660795.1). Lineage (GTDB taxonomy): Archaea > Asgardarchaeota > Heimdallarchaeia > JABLTI01 > JABLTI01 > JAYEJY01. The sequence continues at coordinate 9,385 of JAYEJY010000247.1, forward strand.
CAATTATTTTATTAACACCACCATATTTGTCAATAAGTTCTGTAGGAGACCCCATATCCATCAGTTTGCCATGATGTAAAATAACAACTCGATCAGCGAGGAATTGAACCTCATCCATATAATGACTTGTTAAGAATATTGTTTTACCTTGCTCCTCTAACCCTTGAATAACAGACCATGTTTCTCTTCTAGCTCGTGGATCTAATCCTGTAGTTGGCTCATCCAATACTACTAACTCCGGATCATTAATTAAAGCAATTGCAATACCTAGGCGTCTTTTTAAGCCACCTGAGAGGTTTTTATATGGTGTTTTTCTTTTATCCTCTAAACTCAATAAAGAAATCAACTCATCTGGATCTTGAGAATAAGGAAACAATCGACCCCAAAACCGTAAATTTTCTATAACTGTTAAATTTTCATGAGTACTAAATTCTTGAGGTAAAATACCCATATGTAGTCTAACTTTTTCTAATTGTCGTTTTTTTAAAACATTATAACCTAAAACCCTTACTTTTCCGCTAGTGGGTTTTCTAAGGCCTTCAAAAATTTCCACAGCTGTAGTTTTTCCCGCACCATTAGGACCTAATAATGAAAATATCTCTCCCTTTTTTACCTTAAAAGAAACGTTATCAACTGCTCGTAAATCACCATATTCTTTAACTAGGTTTTCAATTTCAATTGCGTATTCATTTGATGCCATTTTTTTCAGTCCTTTCGTTTTAAACTCAAGTTATAATATATAATTCTTTAAATCGCTAATAAAAACATACCTTTTTACATCTTGTAATTGAAAAACAGAAAAAGAATAAATATAAAATTTTAGCATATAATGTAGTTACCAGTATTGAGATGATAAAAATGGTATTAACCCTCCCCTTTAAAATTACATTAATTTTAGTCTATGTGGTTTTTACCATTTTACGTTCATATTATAGTAGACTTACAAAAAATCCTAAACAAGAGACAAAAATATTAGAAAACCGGCTACGATTAACAATTTTACATGTTTATATTTTTTGTACAGTTGTTATTTTTTTCATCTATATTTTTTTCACCCAAATATTTGCTTGGGGGATATACCTAGTTTTCCTTTGTGGCTTCGCATTCTAGGTTGTATTCTTGGTGGTTTCTCTCTTATGGGGTTCATATGGATTCATCGCTATCTAGGAAAAAATTTCTCTTATACTTTGATTATTAAACCAGACCATCAGCTTATAACAAGTGGTCCTTATCGTTTTATTCGGCATCCTATGTATAGCGCATTTTTAATATTTCATATTGCAATATTTCTTATTTCTGGAAACTGGTTTATTGGGATAATATGGATTGTAGGGTTATTGATAATATTTCTATTACGTATATCCAAAGAGGAAGAAATGCTGCTAAATAAATTTTCAAAACAATACCGAGAATATCAAAAAAGGACAGGTTCATTATTTTTACCTATCTTTAAAATGCTACAAAAACATAAAAGGAAGGAAATTTTTGATCGCAAATGGATTTTTGAATTAATAACATATCAAAAAATTACTAGTGCAAAATCTACTTGGTTTTTCCAATGGCTGCAAGCAATTTTTATTAACTCAACTTTAAATTCTATAAAATCATTTTACATAACGTTTAACGAAAATTCTCAACGAAAAATGAATTTATCAGAAAAAAGCGATTTTATTGAACATATTGAAATTCAAAAATTGAAATCACAAAAACTCGTTGAAAAAAGGAATTTATCCAAAGAAGAAAATTCTAACATATATTTTAGAATAGAAGCACATCCCAGCATATTTTCATTATCTGTGCAATTTTCTGGAGAATCAACTTTTAAGAAAGAAGTTACAACCATTCAAATTATTGGGGCTAAAAAGGTTATAAAAGAAGCAAAAACTCATTTTGATAACCTATCAATTAATCCGGATAATATTCAAATTGTCCAATATGGCCCTTGATTTTATATTATTAAGTTAATTATCAGTATTTTCTTCTTGTTCTTCTTCTTTATCAACAAATTCCCGTAACTTTTCTTCAATAATTTCCTTCTTTAATTCTTCCATTT
>JAYEJY010000248.1:0-11398 GCA_034660795.1 Promethearchaeati archaeon
TATTCAATCGCAAACTTATAACTGGTATTTTCATTTCCTTTAATTGTTTTATCAAATTTTGCCAACGTTTTTCTTTTTCTTCAAGAATTTTTCTACGAACTGTTGCTAAATCCAATGAAATAACCACCTAGAATAAATGACAGAAAAGAAGTTAGAAAGATTATTCATCAATTTGTCGAATTACATCTAATACTGTTCCATCTCGGTGTTCTACTATAGCTACGATTCGGTCTTTGAAAGGTTTTGGGGCTGGTTTTCCTCCAACTAGTTTATAGGCAGTCTTTTTCAATTCTTCAATAGGCTTGATTTCTAGTCTCTCATTTTCTCGGAATCTTTCATAATACCCGCTTTCTGGGTTAACACTTATTCCATAGTCTGTTACCACAACATCAATATTCATGCCTGGTGCTGTAACTGTTGTTACATCATCAACAATTACAGGATTTCTACCTCGCAAAAGCGGTATTGCAATAATTGCTAATTTTGCTCCTTCGGAAGTGTCTTGATGACCACCTATTCCATGTAAAATGCGACCATCTGATTCGGTAACAACATTTGCATTGAATTTTGTATCAACCTCTGTAGCACCCAAAACTACAGTATCTAATAAATTGACAGCAGCGCCACTACTGTGTATATTTGCATATTGACTTCCACCAATTTCAATGTGTCTTGGATTATCCCGTAATGATTGAACTGCTCGAGTATCAAAAGCTTGAACATCTAGAATTTTGGCAAATAGATTTTCTTCGAGTAATTCTACTAAAGCAGTTGTTGATCCACCCATACCAAAAGAACCTTTTATTCCGGTTTTTCGCATATACTCTCCAAGAAATTTCGTTACTGCAAGTGAGATGCCACCAGCACCACTCTGAAAACTAAAGCCATCTTTAAGCAACTCCGCTTCTTCTATTACCTTTACACAATTTTTTGCAATCTTTAAACGAATAGGATCTTTTGTAATACGAGTTGTCCCGGAAACAATACCTTCAGGATTACCTATTGGTTCTTCAATTTGTACAACATAATCAACATGATTTTGATTTATGCTAATATAGTCGCAAGGGAAAGGTACAAGATTATTGGTTATAGCAATAACGCAATCAGCAAATTGAGCATCCGGAACCATATATCCTAAAGGACCACAAGCTTGAGGACCAGATACACCATTAAGATTGCCAAATTTATCAGCTGTTGGGGCACCAATAAAAGCTACATCAATCTTACAATCTCCATCTTCAATTGCTCTTGCACGTCCTCCATGTGATCTTATTGTTAATAATCCTTTGAGTTTTCCTTGAGAGATAGCATCACCAACAGGTCCTGTTGTACCCGTTTGAATATTTGTAATGACACCTTTTTCTATATACTCAACCAAAGGAGCATGCACGGGATGAATTGATGAAGGAGCAAGTGTCAAATTTTTAATGCCCATTTTTGCAATTTTCTTGATAACCATATTCATTAAATTATCTCCACCTCGGAAATGATGATGAAAGCTTATTGTCATTCCATTTTTTAAACCAGATTTTTTTATTGCTTCCTTCACTGAATCTAACAACTTATCTTCACCTGGTAGTCTTTTTCTTACCTTTGGTGAAGCTTTTCTTTCTGGCATAGGCCCTTTACCTATTCCCATGAATGGTTGTAATTTTCTACCATTTAATTCTACAGGTATTTTACGCCCAACTATATTTGTTACATATTTCATATAATCACCAATCTAGAAACCTTTTTTCGCTGCTTTTGCCCTTTGTAAAATCCTTTCTGAACGTTTTACTACTGGAACATCAATCATATGGTTATCCACACAAATTGCACCTAACCCTTCTTCTTGAGCATGTTTATATGCTTCAACGATTCTCTTTGCTCTTTCTATCTCTTGATCAGTAGGACGGAAAGCTTTATGGATTGGTTCAACTTGTCTTGGATGAATACATGCTTTTCCATCAAAACCCATTCGAATAATTCTTTTTGTTTGATTAATGAGTCCTTCTTCATCATTTACATTTCCATAAACAGTATCTAAAACTTGCACCCCAGCGGCTCTGGCAGCTAATACTAATTTTGACCGAATGTATAGCAATTCCTCACCAGCCACTGTTCTTGTTGCCCCTAAATCAGCTGTTAGATCCTCGCCTCCCGGGCTAATAGCGACAATTCGACTACAGGCAAGTGCGATATCTTCAGCTTTCAAAACACCTAATGCTGACTCAATAATAGGCATTAACTTAATCAGACCTATGGGTAATCCAGCTTTTTCTTCTACGATCGCAATTTCTTGCGAGACTTCAATAATATCATTTGGATCTTCAGATTTGGGCAAGACAATAGCATAAGGTTCTGCTCGAACAATCTCTTCTATATCTTGTTTGAAATAAGGTGTATCTATAGGATTAATCCTGACAGTTACTTCAGTATTTCCAAAATCAAGTTCATTTAGAGCATTTCTCACAAGAATTCTAGCAGCATCTTTCTGATTTATTGCAACTGAATCCTCTAAATCAAAGATAACGCTATCAGCTCCAAAAAGTGGGGCATTTCTAATCATAGCTGGATTATTACCAGATATGTAAAGTCTTGTTCTACGAATTCTCGTAACATCTTCTTTTGTTCTTTTTACATATTTTTCTTTAGATAATTCTTCACCCATATATTCCGACTTCCATTTAGTTTTTTCCTAATGCTCGTTTAATTGCTGTTTCTGTACGAGCTTTAATTGTAAAACCAAGAGCCCCTTTGTCTATAGCTTGGATATGTAAATCCTTACAATCAAACATTTTCACTGTTTGTTCAATTTCTTTTTTTATACGATTTCCATATTGAACTAGGGAGGGACTATCAAGATCAATCACAATACCCGAATCTTTTTCGCCCTGTTTTATTGTAATCAAGATATCTTGTGATTCAAGAGATCCTGCTTGTCCAGTTTTTTGTAATTTCAAATCTATTACTCCTTTCTTGTTCTTTTATTCTTCATTTGTTAATTTTATAATTGCTTTACAATTTTCTATTTTTTATTGAATGTAAAAAAAAATAGAAAAAGGCCTATTTATTGACTTTGTGCCTTTGCTTTTACATAAGGTAGCGATCCACCTTTTTGTAGCATTTGTATTTCTTTTTGGGATAAATTGACTTGTACTTCAAAAGTAAATTCTTTAGTTTCATTTTCGACTTTTATTTTTGAAATACCAGGTGAAAGTTTATCGAGATTTTTTATTCTTAAAGTGTCATTTTGCTCAATTTTCTCATAAATTCCTTCATCAACGAATTCGAGGGGGAGCATTCCCCATTGTATTAAATTATCTCTATGAATTCTCGCAATGCTTTTAGCAATAACAGCGCCTAATCCTAACCACATAGGGGCAATTGCTGCGTGTTCACGACTTGAACCTTGTCCATAATTATCTCCGCCAACAATAAGAAAAACTCTTCTCTTATTATCTGGATTGAGGTCTTTTACACGTTGTACAAAACTTTCATCAACTGGTTGAAAGACGTACTCAGCAATAGCGGGAATATTTGATCGTAATGGTAATACCTTTGAACCAGCCATCATAATATCATCTGTGGTTATATCATCACCAGTTTTCAATAAAACCGGACCTGTTATTTCATTCCCTAAGGGTTCATTTATAGGACAATCAACAATGTTAGGGCCCTTAAGAACATCTACTTTTTCTTGTTCCTTTTTATTTTCTGGTGGGAAAATAAATAGATTCTTAGAAGTGACAAATTCATCAGGTTCATCTATTATTGCTGGTGTTATCTCTTTTTCTTTCAATGGATTTACAAATTTCCCTTTAACAGCAATTAATGCTGCAACGGGAGCATTCATAAGATAGGTTCCAGCAGTTTTTTCACCGGAACGTCCATAAAAATTACGATTAAAAGTTCTAACTGATATGCCTTTTGTCGGTGGTGTTTGACCCATTCCTATACATGGTCCACAAGTACATTCTAAGACTCTAGCACCAGCTGCGTAAATATCAGCTAATAAACCTTCCTCTGCTATTTGTGTGACGACATTTTTTGAACCTGGCGAAACGGTCATACTAACATGATTAGCGATTGTTTGTTCTTTTAAAACAGAAGCCGTTGTAGCTAATGCTAAATATGATGCGTTAGTGCAGCTTCCTACACATACTTGGTCAATTCGTAAATCTCTATCATACAGACGACCAACATGTTCTTTAACATCGTCATGAACTTTTTCAGGCAAATTCTTTAAAAGATTTTTTATGGGCGTTTTTTCTACTAATTGCCTTAAAGATACAACAGATCCAGGACTATGAGGTACTGCAACATTTGGTTCTAATTCTGAAAGATTAATTGTGATTTCCTCATCATAAGGTGCATCTTTATCAGCATGAATTGGTTCAAAATGTTCAACTCTATCTTGTGCTTTAAGAAAATGCTTAGTCTGTTCATCACTTGGAAAGATTGATGTTGTTGCGCCTAATTCAGCTCCCATATTTGTTATTGTCGCTCGTTCAGGGGCAGTTAAATCATTGACACCAGATCCACCATATTCAAATATAGCATTTAATCCGCCTTTAACACCTCGTTTTTTAAGTAATTCAAGAATAACATCCATTGCAGTTACCCATGGACGATTTAGTTTTCCGGTGAGATTTACTTTTATTACCTTTGGGTATTTTAATTCAAAAGGTTCTCCTGCCATTGTTGTTGCAATAACTAATCCACCAACACCAATAGCAATTGACCCCACTCCACCTGCTGTTGGTGTATGAGAATCACTGCCCAATAAAATTTTTCCGGGTTGAGCAAAATTTTCGAGGTGGACTTGATGAATTATGCCATTACCAGGTCGTGAAAGTATTGCGCCTTTTTTTGCAGCAATTGTTCGTAAAAATTGATGGTCATCTGGATTTCGGAAATCAGTTTGTAAAGTATTATGATCAATATATGATACTGCTAAAGGAACTTTGACTTCTGGTATATCAATAGCTTCAAATTCCAACCAAGCCATAGTTCCTGTCGCATCTTGAGTAATACATTGGTCAACTGAGATAAAAATCGGATCACCTGGTTTATAGGTCTCAATAGCTTTATCAGAAATATCATGTTTTTCTAGGATTTTTTGAACAACATTTTTTGCTACCATTACTACGCTCTCCATAAAAATACTTATTACATATTTTCAATTATTACTTCCGCAAAATCGGAAGTACTTATAGGATTTACATTCTCAAGTTGCCGAGCAATATCATAGGTCACTTTATTTTGAGCAATTGCTTTTTCAATGCCTTTATTGATTAATTCCCCAGCTTCTTTCCAGCCTAAATAATCTAACATCATTATTGCTGAATAGATAATAGAACCTGGATTAACCTTATTTTTTCCAGCATGTTTTGGAGCTGTCCCATGTGTTGCTTCATATACAGCTGCTTGGTCACCCACATTCCCTCCAGGTGCAAATCCTAATCCACCAATTTGTGCAGCTAAAGCATCTGAAAGATAATCTCCATTTAAATTTGGCAATGCCAGAACATCATATTCATCTGGTCTAAGTAAAACTTGTTGAAACATTGCATCCGCTATGCGATCTTTTATTACGATTTTTCCTTCCGGTTTTTCACCATTATATTTTTCATATAATTCTTGCTCAGTTATTGTTTTATCAGGAAATTCTTCTCTAGCGAGTTTATATCCCCAATCTTTGAATTTTCCTTCAGTAAATTTCATAATATTTCCTTTATGAACTAAAGTTACAGAATCATATCCTTTGTCTATGGCATAATTTATTGCCATTCGAACAAGTCTAGAGGTATTTGTCCATGACATTGGTTTAATACCGATACCAGATTCTTTGATAATATTCGTTCCCATTTGCTCATTTAAGAAATCAATTACTTTTTTCGCATCTTTTGTTTCTGGGGCAAATTCGATTCCAGCATAAACATCTTCTGTATTTTCTCGAAAGACAACCATATCAACTTTTTCTGGTTCTTTGACAGGTGCTGGTACACCTTTAATATGTTTCACTGGTCGAATGCATGAGTATAATTCTAATTTTTGCCTAATAGCAACGTTAAGACTTCTAAATCCTCCACCAACAGGTGTTGTTAAAGGACCTTTTATAGCTACGACATAATCCACTATAGCTTGTAAAGTATCTTTAGGAAGAAATAAGTTTCTTAAAGTGGAAGGTTCTAATTTTTCAAGTTCTTCATCAGAATATTTCAAAGCATATTTTTCTCGAGCTTTTTCTCCAGCAAAAATTTCAAACCAAACGATTTCTTTCTTACCATCGTAAGCTCTTTCAATTGCAGCATCTACAACTTTTCGCATTGCATTCATAATTTCTGGACCAATTCCATCTCCTTGGATATAGGGAATTATTGGATTATCTGGAACGATTAAGTTCCCATGTTCATCTTTTGATATTTTTTGACCTTTTTTAGGAGGTTTTAATTTTTCATATTGACTCATTAATCACTATCTCTCCTGGGTAGGTGATTACTCAAGATCACTTTTTAAGGCGATACTTTTTCGCTTTCAAAAGCTGGAACTTAAATAGCATTTAAAATTAACGATAGCTTTAAAATGTCAAAAACAACAAACAGAATTATTTAAATTAATTATTATTTATTAATAAATTTACTTAACTAAAATTTTTTACAGCTCATAAATTTTTATCTAAAAAAAAAGAAAATAATTAATAGTTATTACTCTAAAAAACGAAAAATTCATTTAAAAGAATGAATTATTTATTCTATGATGATTAAATTTGAAAATAGCTATTGTAAGTGAAGATAATGTGGGATTAAAGGGAACTGTTTCTCATCATTTTGGTATTGCACCATATTTGACAATTATTGATTCTGAATCACTCGATGTAATTGATATCATTGAAAATAAAAACCATCATTATGGCGGAGAATTATCTCCCCCAAAATTCATAAAAAAACAAGGAATTGATATCCTTATTGTAAAGGAACTTGGAGAAAATGCTGTCAAATCCTTAAATAGATTAAAAATCAAGGTATATCTAGGCGCTAAAGGAACTATTCAAGAAACCATTAAAGCTTTTAAAGAGAACAAACTACATCAAGCAACATTAGATGATCCGAAAATCCACCATTATTCTCCAGAAAAAAAATCATAAATAACAATAAAAATTAGTCGTTTTTTAAAATCAAAAAGTTATTTTCTTGAAAAATAAATGAAAAAAAAGAAAAAAAGAAAACAGTGCATAAAGCACTGATCATTTAAATTACGCTTTTCTTTTACGAATTATTGTCGCAGCTAAGGCAACAGCAAACAATGCTGGTAGACTAATTAACCAGGTAAAGCCTGGTATAAAGCCACCTTGTCCAGGTTCGGGTGGATCGTATTGTGGATTAACTAGTTTCATGTCCATGTCAATATTCATTGTGCCTGAAGGTGGTGCTGTTCCTCCTTCAATACCATATGTTTCCATATCCATGTCCATCTGCATTCGAGCGGAAGCAATTATACCGCCACTTGAATAACCAGTATACATTTCCATTGATCCAACGACTTTTGAACCATTGGTATAAGCTTCTTGTCTGGGTACATCCATCATTGCTGATACATTTAATTCCATATCAACATTCATTGATGCTGTCATGAAATAATAACCTCTGCTTTCAGTGAAGCCCATAGTCATTTCTGCGCTATTGATAATCATTTCATCTTCAGGTGGTCCTTCCAGTTCTAGGAAATCATCAAGATAAACACTCATCGCTGTATCGACAAGTAATGCTTCACCTTGGTAAATGTCCCAATCAGGAGTCATTGCTGGTGCAAATGCTGGCCATACGTTATAAGAAGCGAGTAATGATCCGAAAAAGTCCGGATTCATAAAGTCTCTGGGTGAGAAGAAAGTTCCATAAAATGGCGATGATACATCACCTATAAATCCTAAGAAGCCAGTAAAGTGTGTTTGACCATACATTTTGGTTAATTCTTGTTCTTCCATATCGTATTGATATATACTACATAGATAGTAAAGTCCTTCAACGTCATCAACAACGAATTTAAAGACGGTTTCACTTTCTAAGATATCAAGTTCATTTTGGACAGAAGTGTATTCTGTTTGATTTATTTCATCATATAAATCGCCAGTTCCTTCAAGAACTATGTCTGCAATTTCAGCATTTAGAGTGATTGTATCTCCGACACTAACAGGTAAAGGTCTGTAAACTTTTTCGTCGAGATTTAATTCAGCTACAATACCTGTAGCATTCATAAAGCCTGTTGCATAGAAATTATCAACTAAGAAGTGTGTTAAGACACCATCGCTTTTACGATAATTTGCTTCTATCATTCCGCCTGTTGTAGTGTTCTCAAGTAAGACATTGAACACATCAGCGTTGTTTGTAACGGTTACATCAACTGGGAAAACATCAAAGAATTCTTCATGTGCAGCATAATCATCACTTAGACAGAATATTGCTGGACCTTCAGGATTTGATATATTGAATTTTGGAATACCACCGACACCCATTGCAGGTGTTGCTCCACCATCAGGTAAAACGATTGTTACTTCTTCAACACCGCTACCTATAGTAATGGAGATGTCTTTTGTAAATTGTATTCCAACACCAAATCGAACGAACGGTTCTGTTGGATAAGTAATTGGATCAGCTGTGTATGAATCATCTACATGCATAACTTTGAAATAGATTTTGTTTCCAGCTATATCAGCTTCGTTAATCGTAACATTTTCATAAGTTTCTAAGTTCTCAAAATAAATGTCAGGCATGTCGAATTGGTCAATTGTATAATATAATGTATCACCAGCTACTACACCCACTGAAGACTCAGAGGATGGCTTAACTGTGTTTACGGGGGTTGTATTTTGTACTCCATTTACCATAAAAACAGGTAAAAACATACAGAGAACTAATACAACTGGTAAGATTTTTTTCAACCTCATAATAATTACACCAATAATTAAATGTTTTAGTGAATTAACAAGTTTTCTTGTTAATCTATATGTAATAATTTCCTTTATCGTTTATAAATCATTATATTAGGGGAGGCTAATCAGTGAATAAGTATATTTTATGTAAATCTTTGAACCTCATTTGTTTTTTAAACTAGGAATAAAAAATATAAGATGTTTATTTCTTATCCCATACTAAATATTTCTTTATTTAAGAGCGGGTAACCTAATGTCAACGAATTTAAGTCCAGAGGCTAAAGTGGCTCGAGAAAAATACTTGAATGCCAGTAGTCTTGACGATAAAATTGATAAACTCGAAAAATATATTTCATTAATTCCCAAACACAAAGCCACTGAAAATATGGTTGCTCGGTTACGAAGCAAATTAGCCAAACTAAAAGATGAATTAGAAGATAAAAAACGTCGACAAAAAGCCTTAAGTAAAGGTCCTACATGGGTTATTCCAAAAGAAGGAGACGCCCAAGTTCCTTTGGTAGGAATTGCTAATGCAGGTAAGTCTCAGCTGTTGAAAACTCTCACCGGAGCGAATACAAAAGTGGGGGAGTATGCTTTTTCAACCGTAAAACCTGAACCAGGTGTTCTAGATTGTAAAGGAGCTATTATTCAACTTATTGATTTACCAAGCATTTATGAAAATATCAGAATTGAATCTGAACATGGTCCTATGTTACTGTCACAAATTCGTGGTGCTGATTTAATCATCTTTGTTATTGATCTCTCAAAAAATGTTAAAGAACAAATGACGATTCTCCTGAAGGAATTAAGTGAAGGAGGTATTAAGGTCAATAAAGAAAGACCTAAAGTAGATGTTAAGAAAACGGGATCTGGTGGGGCATTAATTTTTGGTGATGAAAAAATTGATGCAAAGAAAGAGGATATTATTGAAATCATGAATGATCGAGGCATGTATAATTTTTCCTTAAAAATCCTTGAGAAAATGACTCTTATGAATCTTGTAGAAGCCCTTGATCCAAGTCTAATTTATTGTAATGGCATAATCATCGCAACAAAAGGTGATTTAAAAGGTTCAAAAGAACGATATGAGATCTTAAAGAGAGAATATGGTAAAAATTTTGACATTTACCCCATTTCGACTAAAACAAATGATGGGTTAGAATCACTACCGGAAGAAATCTTTCAACATTTAGATCTTATCAGAATAAAAAGTAAAGAACCAAATGGCGGTATTGCAAAAAAACCTATTGTTGTTAAGGAAGGATCTACAGTAGCTGATGTTGCTAAAATAATTCATTCGAGATTTTATAAGCATTTTAAGCAAGCTAAGATTTTTGGTCCTAGTGCAAAATTTGAGGGACAATCAGTTGGTCTAAGCCATGAATTAGCTGATGGCGATATAGTTGAAATATTTGCAGAATAAAATTTAAGAGTTTATATTAATAAAAAGCCAAAACACCCAAGAGCAAAAGCTATTATTCCAGCTAATAATGATGCAAAGAAATTAACATGATCATTTCTAAACCAATCTTTTCCTCTTAGAATAATTGTTTCTGCTCCACAATGTATCTTTTTTTCAGTTCCTTTTCCACATATTGAGCATTCAAAAAACCCTTGTATAATTGCCCCAAAAAAACTATCAATAATTGCTCCTAGAAAACCAGCCACACCTGCTAAAGGTATAAAGAGGAACATTTGCCATGAAGAACTTTCTAAAATCGGATTTCGCCAAAAAACCTCGAAAATTAAAGCAATTGATGCAACTATAAAAGAACCAAATAAAGCAGCTCCAGTTCCCTTAATGGAAATTCCCCCTGAGGTTCCACGTTCCACTTTTTTTCGTAAATTTAAAATCCAAAAGGGTTGGTCCTTAGATAAAATACCAATTTCTGTCGCCCAGGTATCAGCATTAGTTGTTGCAATAGCTGCAATAAAAGCAAAAACAAAGGCATTGGAAATTACAATATTATCAGTAAAAATAAGTACAAATATATGAGCCACAGCAAAAAGCAAACCAGCTAATCCATTAGCTAAGACTTGTGAAGCATCACGTTCTCCCCCTTTGGAAAATTTGTCTTGGATATCTTTTTTATCTCTTTTTCTATATGAAGTAAGAATGCTACTTGAAATAAAGAACACAAATAATAACACATAGAAAAAGGGTCCAATCATAAAATATATTATACCAAAAAAACCCGCTAGAAAACATGCCCCTAAGGTGAGGTGTCGTTTAATTCGTACCCAAACAAATATGGGAACATTTATTCCTATCGCAATTGCTAAAGCAATTAACCATCCCCATTCACCAAATAGCATTGTAAACCAAATATCACTATACACGAGTTTGATGCTCCGTTGTAAGGATTGATGAATTCCAAAAAACATAATAATTCAAAAGGATTTCCATAAGAAGGATGTTCCTCTATACAATTATTTTTTTTCATAATCCTCTTTGGTTATTAAGGTATCAATACAGAGTAATTA
>JAYEJY010000249.1:0-11262 GCA_034660795.1 Promethearchaeati archaeon
AATATTTATCTGGAATAATGATTAGTTTGGCTTTAGCGATAATGTCTCAACACTGGCTCGTTATAATATTGACGATCCCACCTATTATTTGCATCTATATTGATACAATAAGGGAAGATAAAGATCTCCTGAAAAAATTTGGCAAGGAATATGAGAAATATATGAATCAGGTTCCCCGACTTGAGCCTATTTCTGGATTGATTAAATTCATTATTCGTAGAATAGCTGCAGTTAAAAAGAAAAAATAATCTTAGTAACTTTATTTCTTATTTCTCATAAATAATATTTTTCTGGTCAAACTCTATGACAGCATCCCAATGAACATTAGCATTATTTTTTCCACCAAGATGACGGTTTTCACCAAATCCGACATGAAAAGTGTCTCGTGCACAATCTTCAGCAGCAATATTTGCATCTGATAATGAAATTGGGTTTGTCCCAAAAGTTAATTCACAGAGAACGGTACCGCCAGATGTCACTTGAGATAAGCATTCCCTAATTAGATAATCAGCTTCTTTCCCACCACTTATCTTAGTAATTTTTCCATTGGAGATTTTTATTTCAATGTTATCAGACAGCTCTGGGAAGGGTATTTTCTTTTTCCAATCAATCATAAATTCTGAGATTAAGCGATCGATTACGAGTTTACCTTCAGTAAGATGTTCTATTGGAGCTGTAAAAACTTGACCGATTGGAAAATAGCCTACATATCCATTAAATCTTGGGGCAATAGGTGTTTTTTTCCAATCTCTTGGGGTGATAAGAATATTTGTTCCGAGTGGTGTTTGTAATCGAACTCTTTTTGTAATTTTTAGATTTTTGAGAAGCTTATCTGTATACTCTTTAATTTCAAATAAATCAATATTTGCTAATTTAGTTAGTTCTTGATTTGAAAGCAAATCATGAAATGAGATACAAGGCGTTTTATTGGGTAATCCCTTAAAAGAAGATATCATTGTAGTTAAATGATAATGCTTTCTAAACCCCTCATCTGAAAAAACTAATACTGCATCTGTTTGTGGATTTGTTTTTTTTAATGTCGTTTTTAATTTCGGAGGGATTTTTTTAGGTTTCTTCTCTTCAGTTGGGTATGGAAGCTCCACTAGTTTTACAGATCTGTTCATTTCTGTTGTAATTAATTCCACTAATGGGTTTGTGAATGCTTCACGTGAACTAGGACTAATTATGATAAAAGATTGAATTTTATCAATAACAAAGGCATCCAAAATGAATTTTTGCCAAATATTTTTGAAAGATGATGAAACCATACATATCACAATAAAACAGTTTTTTTTACTTTTTAATACTTGTATATTTTTTTATGCACTTTTTTAGGTATATTTAGATGATTTTGTTTTATTTGTCTTTAATTGTTATGAGATAGAATTTAAATCCTTAAATGACAAGTACTATATACTTAATTATTCAATGGTGAAAGATTTGGTTTTGCGGTTTTTGTTTAGATGTATCAGGAATTTTTTCAGACGAATAAAACAACGGAAAATTCGTTGGGTCTATTTTGATCTTGTTAAATCTCTCCCAGAAAGACCTGATTATCCTCGGGGTTTTATTATGCGAAGGATTTTTCCTGAAAGAAAATTAACTTTAGCCTTCTTTAGAGATATGTTGAAAAGGATTGCATGTGTCAAACGGATAAAAGGGGTAATCATACATTTAAGGGACGAACAAGAAGGTAATGCCCGTCGACAATCTATAAGAATGGCTTTAGAAAGGCTAAAAGCTCGCGGGAAAAAGGTAATTGTTTATGCTCATGATTATTCATTCTTAGATTATTATATTGCTTCTGTAGCTGATGAAATTTATATCCAAACTGGTGGCCAATGTTTTATTATTGGTCTCGAATTACAACGACTCTTCTTTAAAGATGCATTAGATAGATTTGAACTTTCTTTTGACTCCGTTCCCATTTCACCTTACAAATCTGCTATGGATATGTTTACGCGTTCATCTATTTCAAAAGAAGATAGAGAACAATACCAGGCAATATTGGATTCTCATTTTGAGGTTATTAGTGAAGCTTTAGCTACGAAACTCAAAAAAACTCCCGTTGAAGTAAAGAAAATTATTGATAATGCTCCTTATACTCCTCAAGAAGCTAAAGAACTAGGTCTTGTATCAGATATTATTAATAATGAATTGCTTGACGAAAAAGCAAAAGAACTCGCCGGTACAAAAAAAGCCAAGATATATAGCTGGGAAGAGGCTGAAAAAATGCTTATTCTCCGTAAACCAAAATTGGCAAGGAGAAAAATCGCCGTTATTAGCATTGACGGGAATATTGTTGATGGGGAAAGTCAGCACTTACCCTTCAAATCGCCCATTCCTATGATCGGCGCTGAACAATCTGGTGATTATACTGTAGTTCATAAGATAAGAAAAGCATTAGAAGATCGGAGTGTTAAAGCGTTAGTTTTAGAAGTAAATTCACCTGGTGGGTCCGCTTCCGCTTCTGAAGCAATTAGAGCTGCCACTAAGGAATTCGTAAAGAAGAAGCCAATGGTTGCTTATTTCAATGATGTTGCTGCTTCTGGAGGTTATTTTGTTGCTACTGCAGCAAACGAAATAATTGCTCAACCTTTGACTCTTACAGGTTCCATTGGTGTTATTGCTGGGAAATTAGTTGCAGATACAGCATTAGAGAATAAAGGGGTTACAGTTAATTACTTGAGAGTCGGAGAACATGCTGGCATATTAAGTATAGAACAATCATTTAGTAAGAAAGAACGTAAAAAAATGGAAAAAAATATTGAAAGCATTTACGATCTTTTTGTCAGTCATGTGGCAGAGTTAGTTGAAAAAAAGAAAGAAGAAATTGAACATTACTGTCGAGGTCGGGTATGGTCTGGTAAGGATGCCTACAAAATAGGCTTAGTTCATAAATTAGGTGATATAGAAACAG
This sequence comes from Promethearchaeati archaeon, assembly GCA_034660795.1. GTDB lineage: Archaea > Asgardarchaeota > Heimdallarchaeia > JABLTI01 > JABLTI01 > JAYEJY01. The sequence continues at coordinate 2,921 of JAYEJY010000249.1, forward strand.
CAGTAGAACGAGCTGCAAAATTGGCAGGAATGAGAAAGGGAACCTTTGAAGTAGTGGATATTTATGAATCTGAAGAATTCATGCCTTCCTTCTTAGGAGCTGAAGATGCAATCATTTCTTTGCAGACTTTTCTTAGACCTTATACTAAATCATCTATTTGGTTTATAATGCCTGATATAATTAAAATCAGATAAAAATATACAAATTATTCTCTAATGAATTACCCCGGGTATTTTATTTGGATTTTCTGATATTATTCACAACAGAATAATTTTATTCCCTTTTTTCACTTATTTTCCTCATATGGTTCTATATGTATTTGTAAATATTGTACAGGCATTTTCTCTTTTATTGCTTCTTCGACTTTACAGACTATTTTATGTCCTTCTGAAACAGTTAAATGTGGGTCAACGAATATATCTAAATCTGCAAGGATTTCTTTAGGACCGATTGTTCTTGCTCTAATCCCTCTAATATCATAAACACCTTGGACATTTTTTGCTATTTTGGATATTTTATCTATTATTTGTGGATCTGGGCTCCGATCTAATAGTATACTTGCTGATTCTTGAAATATTGTGAAAGCAGTATAAATAATTAAGATACTAATTATCATAGCTATTATTGGGTCAAACCAGAAAAACGAAAAATTATTTATTTTTATAGGGGTAATAATAACTGATAATAAAACACTTGTTGAAGTAAATATATCCGTTCGGAAATTTTTACCATTTGCAATTAGTGTTGGAGAATTAATTTTTTGTCCGATTCTCAGATTAATAAAAACCAAAATTCCTTTTATAATGATACTAGCTATAGATATCCCAATATTTGCGTAAGAAAATTCAATCGTAATTTTTAAGATTAACTTATTTATTGCTTGATAGGTTATTATACCTGATGATATTACAAGTAAAATCGCAATACCTAATGAAAAAAGATATTCCATTTTACCATGACCATATTGATGCTCCTTATCAGGTGGTTTATCAGCAATTTTAATTGCAGCAAACCCCAAAATTGTCATTAAAATATCTAGAGCTGAATCCAAGCCATCAGCTAAAACTGCAGTACTACCATAAAAAACACTAATTAGTATTTTTATTATTGCTAATACTAAATTTAGAACAATACCAGCTATTGTTACTTGTTTTACTTTTTTCTTCTTTTCTTGCAGATTATTATCCATTTTAAATTCTCATTTTTTCCCATTTAATTTTGTATGTCCTTATTCAGTTATCTTTTCTCTATTAATGTTTTTTTAATAATATGAGATAAATAATTGTTCATAATTCCCCCTTAAATTTATAATACAACAATCTTAAAGAAATAAACATATAACTTTTTGAAGATATAAAGTTTCATTGATATATTCTCTATTATAATTATTTAAATTTAAGAAATTAATAGAAGAATTTAATTAGGAGTTTTAAGAGAATTAAAAAAAAGTTGAACATTCAAATTATTCTTTATAATGGGGTTCTTCATTTAATTATAAACTGGTGATAAATGCATGAATGAAACAACAAAAGGTTATAAGAAATGGTTTGTGAAACAACTAGTAAAAGAGTATGGCATATTTCTTATTATGTTACTCTTTCTTATAATATTCATTGCGACACGTGCATTAACACCTCTTTTTGTCGGTGATGTTTTTGATGAATTAGACAAAGCAAATCCCTCTTTAATGGGGGTCTTTAATACGGCAATTTGGATTGCTGTTTCTGGTGTTGTTCGTACAATAAGTGATTTTCTCCAAAGTTATTACAATGAAGTTACTGCTCACAAAGTAACAATGAATGTCACAGAAGATTTTTACGAGGAAATGTTAGCAAAAAGTCAAGAATTTCATGACAGAGTAAAAGTTGGAGATGTAATGGCAAGAGCAACCTATGATACACGCCAAATGAATATCTTTATTTCACCTGGATTAAAATTTCTTCTTGAAGCCTTTTTTACAATTGTGTTTTGTGTAGGTTTGATGATTTATATCCATCCAAAATTAAATCTACTATTAGTTGGCGCTCTACCATTTTATATCATAGCTATTTTACATTATAATAAACGGTTACGTCCCATATCAAAAGCTCAAATGGAACAAAATAGTGCCATTAATTCCCGTTTACAAGAAAGCATAACAGGTATTCGGGTTATACGAGCATTTGTAAAAGAGGATGATGAGATCGAAGAGTTCGATAAAGAAACAGAAAAATTACGAGAAATTAATACTGAACGGGGGATAATAAGTGCAAAATATTATGCTGTTGTAATAACCGTTATTGTTGTTGGAACGAGTTTTTTGTGGGGGGCTTATGAGGTTTCATTGGGAAATATAACTCGTGGTGACCTTATTACTTATGTGATGTTAGCAATGAATTTGCGGATGCCGACATGGCAAATAGGATGGGGAATAACACAAATGCAAATAGGAATGGCAGCCTCAAGACGCATTTATGAGATGAAAGAACGTGAAGAATATGTTCCTAATCCAGAAGTACCAATTGAATGGACTTTACAAGAAGGTAAAGTGATTTTTGAGGAAGTAACTTTTTCATATAATGGTGATAGTAGTCGCCGGAAAGCATTAGATAATATTAGTTTTGAAGTTCCGGCAGGTTCAACTGCAGCAATAATTGGAAATCCTGGTTCCGGTAAATCAACGCTTATGAAACTCTTGATGAGACTTTATGATCCCTCGGAAGGAGCAATTTATATTGATGATATTAATATTAAGGAAATGAAAATTTCTAATCTTAGAGATAATATTGGCGTTATCGAACAAGAGGTTTTCCTTTATAGTAAAACGATATTAGAAAACATCCGCTATGGTAAACCTAAAGCTTCCAGAGAAGAAGTAATAGAAGCTGCTAAATTAGCTCAAGCACATGATTTTATCATGGAATTTGAGGAAGAATATGAAACTGTGGTGGGCGAACGAGGTGTAACCCTTTCGGGAGGACAAAAACAAAGAGTAGCCATTGCACGTGCATTATTAGTTGATCCAACAATACTCGTATTAGATGATGCAAGTAGTGCTATTGATGCTGAAACAGAACGACAGATACAAACAGCAATTGCTAACGTTTTGAAAGAACGTACCACTTTTATTATTACCCATCGATTGGCCACGATTAAAAACGCTGATTTAATCATTGTTTTACGAGATGGAAAATTAATTGATGTTGGCAATCACTCTGAACTTTTGCTTAGAAATATAGATTATCGCCGATTATTTGAACGATTTTCGAAATTCCCCCCGATGCAAACAGTGGAGGCTCAATAACAATGATGCACACTAGAACTGATTACAAAGAAGATTATGATCGGCAATATTCAGATATTGAACTAATCAAACGTTTCTGGAATTATTTGACTGATTATAAAGTCCGTTTAACTTTCATTATTCTTATTATTTTAGCAAATGCTGGTGTCAGTGTTTTACCTTCAATAATGGTTCGTACAGCATTTGATTTACTAAAAGAAACCGATACTTGGAATGCGATTGCTCCGTATGCCATTACTTATGTAGGTTTGTCGGTCATAATATGGATTTTTCAAGTAATACAAGGCATTCTCGTATCCATTGTCACACAAAAAATTATCAAAAAAATACAAATGCAAACCTACAAAAGTTTACAAGAACATGACTTAAGTTTCTTTGATAAACAAGCTACTGGCAAAATAATGTCGCGTTTAACAAATGATTCTCAAGAACTTAACAATATGATAACTATTGTTGCCCAATTTATTTCTAATTTTATTATTGTCTTCACAGTCATAGGTGTTATGTTTTATTATAGCTGGCGATTATAACCCTTATTACTCTCGCGATGGGACCTGTTGTCTTTCTAGTAGGTCTTTTCTTTAGAAGATTCATCAGAAATAGAAGCGGACAATGGAGGGAAGCTATAGGAAAAGTAAATGCCTCCTTCCAAGAAAGTGTCTCTGGCATCTCAGTTGCAAAAGCTTTTGGTCGGGAAGAAAAATCATTAGAAGAATTTGAAGAAATAAATTATGAAACATTTGAACATGCTCGAAAACGCGCATTTGCCATAACAGGGATTTGGCCAGTGATGGATGGTATTAGTATCTTAGGGATTTTTGCTATAAATCTCTATGGTGCTTGGCTTGTTTTAGAGAATTTAGCGTTTAGTGAAGATATCGTTTTATTTATTTTCCTTTTAAACATGTTTCTTTATCCGCTTATGAGAGTTGCTGCACAAATCTCAACCATTCAAAGCGGCTTTGCAGCTATGGAACGTATCTTTAGTATTATTGATGCTGAAAAAGAAATCACCACCCCTGACGAACCAAAGACCAAGAAACTTAATGGTCATATTGTCTTTGATCATGTTTATCAGCGTTATGAACCTGATGAACCGGTCTTAAAGGACATTAATTTAGATATCCAACCAGGTGAAAGTGTCGCTATTGTAGGACATACAGGTGCGGGTAAAACAACCATTGCATCGTTATTGATGAGATTTTATGACATTAATGAAGGATCGATTAAAATAGATGGGGTTGATATTCGAGAATTCGATTTACAAGATCTTCGCTCACAAATAGGACTTGTAAGTCAAGATGTCTTCTTATTTAGTGGTACTGTACTTGATAATATTCGTTATGGAAGACCTGATGCAACTATTGAAGAGGTTGAAGAAGTCATTAAGATTGTAGCTGCAGAAGAATTTATAGATGCTTTACCTGAAGGTTTGGAAACTGAACTAGGTGAACGTGGCAAAGGTCTTTCAGCCGGTCAACGTCAGATGATTTCATTTGCAAGAACATTAATAACGGATCCAAAAATCCTTGTTTTGGATGAAGCTACAGCAGCGGTTGATGCTTACACGGAATCTAAAATTCAAGAAGCCTTAGATCATTTACTTGAAGACCGTACTTCTATTGTTATTGCCCACCGCTTAACAACTGTTAAAAATTCTGATCGCATAATAGTACTTGATCATGGTAAAATTGTAGAACAAGGTGATCATGAGACATTAATGGATAAAGAAGGGTTATATTCAGAGCTTTATGAAACCTACTTTAAACATCAATCAGCAGAATGGATTTCGGAGATTAGCGATGTTTTCGAGGATTAAGTTTCCTCATTTACCCTTTTTTTATTACAATACCAATTCTAATTATTAATGCAATTTTATTTCATCGATACTAGATTATTGTGAATTATTTCTTTTTTTTAGTGATTTTTTTGGTCTATCTTGTATTTTCAGCGAATCTTAAAATAGGAGATTTTCAATATTATTTCACATGAGCGATTTAAACCACAAAAAAACAGCTTTTGTCTTTTCCGGTGGTGCTAGTTTAGGTTCTATTGAAGTTGGTGCATTAAAAGCGATTGTTGAGCATGGTGCTCAAGCAGATATTGTTTTAGGTACTTCTGTTGGGAGCTTAAATGGTGCAATGTTTGCTTACGATCCTACTTTAGTAGGGGTTAAAGTTATGGAGGATGTCTGGAAGGATGTTAAAACAAAAAATGTATTCACTCCTTCACCTATAACACCAGTAGTTAATCTTACAACAGCTGGTCAATATTTTATTTCTCCCAAAAATCTTCGAAAATTGATTAAAGAGAAACTTCCTTTCATTAATATCGAGGACACTAAAATTCCATTATATATTATAGGTTCAGATATTAAAACTGGAAAGGAAATTGTTTTTGATAAAGGATTGGCTTTAGAAGCGCTAATGTCTAGCGCGGCTATTCCAGGTGTTTTCCCTCCTCAACATATGTATGATCATACGATTATTGATGGCGGTATTGTCAATAATACTCCTATTTCTACAGCATTTAGGTTAGGTGCAGAAAGAGCGGTGATTTTTCCAATAGGTATTCCTACACCAAATAAGGAACCAAAAAATGTGATGGAAATTCTCATTCGTGTATTCTTCTATCTTTTGAATCGAATATTAACAACTGATATTCACCTCTATAAGGATAAGATGGAGTTAATTTTTGTTCCTCCTCCAATGGATGTTGACGTTGGCCCTCATGATTTTTCACAATCTGAAAAATTAATTGATGAAGCTTATGCAACTGCACGGATTTGGTTAGAAACTGAAGGTTACAAATCAAATGTTGAGAAATACGACTTACCAAGTGATGTGCATTCAACGGGTATTATTTTCCGTAAGGCTATTGAACCTGATCCAGAAAAAAAACCGGTGACTCGAGTGAAAGATTCACTCCAAGAAAGATCACAAAAACTCAAATCGTCTCTTTCAAAAACAGCAGATGAATTAAAAACAGGCTTTAAAGAAACTACAAATGAAATTAAAAAGAAATTAAGCAAGAAAGAAACAGATAAAGAAAATTAACATAGAATTTTTTCTATAAAAATTTTTTAATTATTCTTTCTATCAGCAAAATATGTTAGGCAAATGGTTTTCTCATTAATTCATTTTCTTGATGACCTTGTTAGATCTCGATGAAACAACTATTTGAAACCAGAAATATCATATTATTCCTTATATTCTTTCAGACTACAAATAGCTAAAATAATTTAAAGCATTTCAACAAATTCGGGAATATTTTCCCAAAGACCTAATTCGAAAAGAACAACTCTGATTAATGTAAATACTCCTAAGAGAATACTTACACTCCCTACAGCGATATTTATCCAGTCATCTTTTAGTTTATTTGTCGCATAGGCTGCTAATGGAGCTGCGGCAACAGCACCAATTAGGAGATAAGGAGTTAACCGTAAATAATCCCAAATTAAAGGTTCTTGATGACTTAAATTGACAAATATATGAGTGAGAACATATGTAATTGCTCCAGCAAAAACTGCAATAGTTTCAGCTAATAAAGTTGAGGCGATTGCATGCTTTTCATCACGCCCTGAAAGTATTTGCCCTGAAACTGTTAATGGCCCATACCCACCACCAGACAATCCTTTATTAAAGCCAGCAAGTGCTCCTAAGGAAATTATTCGTGGCCAGGATAATTTGAAATCTTTATTTCGTAAGATGATTAAAACAAGGCCAATTATAGCTATCATAAGCCCAATATAGATTTTAACCCCTAAAGTAAATTCACTACTTTTTTCAAAAACTACGGAAAGGCTACTAGCAATTATAGTTCCAATGACAGCAAACGCACTTAATATAATAATTACTTTAGAATCAATTGTTAAATCATCGATTTTATCTGCTAATTGTTCTTCCCATTCATCCTTTGAACTTGTTTCAACTTCTTTATCCTGCTTATCTGTAGCTGATGATTTTTTTCCCTCTTCTTTTTGTATGCCAAGTTGTAAGTTTTCAAATAATTTATGAAAAACTGTAACTACAATTCCTGCTATAAGTTCTGTAATTAGAATTGCCGGTACGATTTCCCGGGGTTCATATCCTAATATAAGTAATATCGGTGTTGCCATTGACCCAAACCCCATCCCAAGCGCTGAATCGATGAATTGGGTAACAAAAGCTATTGCTGATAATATTAGGAGTATTGGCATGAATTCAAAAGGCACAGTAATCCCATTTGTCGTTGGAATAACTTTACATAATAAAATTTTCTATATAAAGGTAAATAAATTATTTTTTTTTGGATTTTTAGAAATAATCTAATTATCATTTTGGAAAGAATTTTAAGTGTTTTTTAGTATTTTTATTTGTCGTTAACTTATCCGCTATTGTATTTCATTAAATGGTTTATGGAGTTAAATATAATGAATACCGATACTTTACTTACTATTATTATTGGTTATCTTATAACGAGTATAATAATTGCAATAAATATTCTTTTAGTTATTAAATATCGTCAAAGAAAAAAAACTAATACTTTAATACTTATTTCTGCTCTCTCTTTTTTTGGTTTAGCAACCTTTTCTTTAGGAACGGGGGATTTATTAACAGCGTTAAATGCTACTTCTTATAATTTAAGATATGTAGGTATGACCTTAGGATATATCTTTACTATTGCAGCATGCATTGCTATATTCCAATTTACGGTTCAAATTTTTCTCCCTCGTCTCACTTGGGTAAGGATTTTCCACCCTATTAGTGGTGGCTTTATTATAGGTGTTCTTTTTGATCAAATTATCCCCGTAACCTCGAATAATTTCTGGGGAGATTTTGCTAATGAGCTCCAAACTAAAGCTAGTTTATGGACGATAATTCTAATGTTAGTATATACTCTCATTACTTTTTCCATATTACTTATTTACGCTTTCAAACAAAGCAATCAAGCGGATTTCATTTGGGAAAAAAGGGGTTTCCAAATGATCGGAATTTTTGCATTATTAACTATTATTTCTTATCTTTTCTTTACTCTAGATAGTATTGTGGATGCAGCTACAGGAAATCCAACTCAATAC
>JAYEJY010000250.1:0-2205 GCA_034660795.1 Promethearchaeati archaeon
CTTACCTGGGATAATTTTCTTTATTGTTGAGCGCAATTTTAAGAATAACGAGAATGAGAACGGACATTCCAATAATACTCACAATTCATTAAAAAATAATGATGTTTATGGCTTCCCCTATAAAGTGGGAATTATTAGCTTTTGTCTCATTTTTATTATCATGGTCATTTTTTATTTTATTAGCACAAATTATTCCTTTTATTTGTCACAATTTGCTGTTGAAAATGAATTATTGATTGGATTAGCTATTGCAACTTCTAGTATTGCAGCTGGTTTTATTTCTCTTTTTTATAAATTTCTTAAAAAGTTTCTTACCTTTGAATTAATCTTTATTCTAGCCTTACTTTTCTTAGGGTCAGGTTATACGTGTATTTCCTTAGCTCCTACTTTTTATATCGTGGTTTTAGGTTCGGCTATTATGGGACTAGGTTGGGGAACATTTATGCCTAATATTACCAATTGGTTGTTGAAATATACTCCTTTAAAATTTCGCGGAAGGGTCTATGGAATATTCACTACATTAGCATATTTAGGTCAATTTTTCTCCCCAATTATTAGCCAACCAATAATCAATGCATGCAATCTTTCATCTTTATATCTGATTGGTGGAATTGTCTTGTATCTCTTACTTTTTGTGCCTGTTGGGCTAATTATTAGTAGACAAATTCGAAAAAAAACAAATAATAATGAAGAATAATCTTTCTTTTTATTTTTAATTATTCTTTAATTATTACATTATCGGGTAATGTAATAGCAAATTTACAATAAGGATAGCCCGTAAGTGCAGTTTCAACTGGTTTAATAATTACTGGTTGCTTAAATAATTTTTCTAGGTACTCTTTGTAAAAACCACCACTGCACTCGCAAAAATAGTCCGCTATCTCGTTTTCTGTCCCTTCTTTTATTGCTCCTCTAACCCATGGGCAATAGCAAGCATAAAATCGTTTCATTTGCTCATCCTCAGTTTGTAATAATTTCTTTACTTGATAGGGAATCTTAGTTATATACAAGATGTTTCCTTTTCTTTTTCCTAGAGCGGAAGTAGCTAAATTTTTGACATAATCTACAACTTTTTCATCAACTTCTTAAGCAAATGCTGGGGTTCCTTTGTCTCTGTTTTTTTCAAAGGATTCTATTTGTTCCTTCTTTATTTTTTCCAAAAATGCATCTATACCTAGTTTCTGATAGTCTTTTTTATCCTGTTCTATATTTCGATTTGCACCATATCCTCTATGTAGGCATGGTTTTAAGAGCTCGATTGTTTTTTCTTCTCCGAGTATTTCATCTAAACGTTTTAGAATTTTCTTCGTAAAAGCAGGTTTCTTTTCTGGATGAACACCCAGTGGAGGTATATCTAACCCTCTGAAAATTTCATCACAGATTTTCTCACCATACCATTTCCCAATTCTACTATAGAGATTATCCATTGCATTAAATGATTCAAAAATATCAATCAGTGCTTCTATTAGATCATTTCTTCTAATAAAATAAGCGTAATTTAATAGAGCAGTCAAAAATTCCAGGATATCTTTGTCACCTTTTTCAATTAGCAGTTCAGTGTAGTCCACTATTTTCTTTGCATCAATCGTTTCGATTGTTTCTGGTTCTAAATAATCTTGATACCCTTTCAATTTTTTAAGATAAGAATCAATTGCTTCATTTTTTGTCTTTTTTTTTAACAAATATTTTCTGAATTTTTCCATATTGATCATTCTTCAAATCATGCTTTTTAAAATTAGACTATTATAATTGTGATGTTTATGGGTAAAATTTAATGTAGGTAACGTGTATGACATTTTGGATTAAAGAAGTTATTTACCATGAGAGAAATAGATGAATCAATAATAGAGTCTTTTAAAAATCATTTAAAAGAAGATTATTCTGTTGATGAAAATGTTTTCTTTTTTAAGGTTTCACCACAGAAATATCTTCAAGCTGCCGAATTTTTGAATAAGAATGGTTTTCAAAGATTGTTAACTGTGAGTGCTGTTGATTGGATAGAGAAAGAGCTTTTTGAAGTGTATTTTCTTGTCCATAATATGATTGAGAATTTGTATGTTAAGATTGCAACTGAGATTCCAAGAGAAGATCCAAAAATTCAGAGTTTAACGACTATTTGGTCGAACGCCCTTTTGCATGAAAATGAAGTATGGGAACTTTTTGGTATAACTTTTAAAGGAAACAACCACTTGCAACCCTTATTCT
>JAYEJY010000251.1:0-11222 GCA_034660795.1 Promethearchaeati archaeon
TTTTTAAATTAGAAGAAAAAATATAAGAGAGTTCTATAGAAAACTTATAAAACCCCCAAATATACTATTTTTTAAAGAAAAAGAGTATTTTAATAAAATGACACCTAAAAAAACAAAAGAAGAAAACACGTTCGAAAATAGAAGAAACCCTATTAACAAAACAGGAAGAAATGGACCCACGAAGATTCAAATTTATTTTATTAGTACCTTTATATGTTATGGTTGGAGTGGGAGGGTATATTGCAATTTCGGCAATTATTAAAGGGATAATTATTGCTGTCCAGGGGGTTGATACCACAAGTCTTGTTGTTCGGGTTATTGATAAAATAGATCTTGTTGTTGTAAACGAATATTATAAAGGAATAATAATCTCAGTTGTTATAGTAATATTCTATATTTTACCATCTATTAAATTATTAAAAGACCCTGAAGCACAGATTGGTCCACAAAGATTAGATGGTAGAAGACGTAAAATTTCTGATTGGTGGAAACGAAGAGTTACGAAAGATTATCGAACATTAATTAACCGACAATTTGAAGATCTGCGAAAACATTATTGGGATATCAAGCAAATAATAGCCAAAGCATTACTCATCCCAATAGGATTAGCACAATTAATAGTTGCACCAATTGGTGGAATGGCTGTAGTAATGGGTATAAAAACTAGTGTGCAACGAAAGAAACTAGAAAAATATGAGTTAGTGATTCAGATCATTATTGGAGTAGCACTAATTGGTTTATTATTAGCTTCTTCTTTTACATTAGTGGCAAGACAGATTAGATCACTACCTGCTGTAATGATAATTTCAAAATTACTATATGGATTGGCTTTGATATTTTCCTTTTATACCTTTACCAGAATGCCAATTGCTCAAACTGACAAGATTTAATACATGAAAAAGAAACCATTTTATTAAATTCAATTTTAAATTATTCTTTCCTTAACCAAATTATTAATTCCGTTAAGGCTCGTTTAAATGCTGAATCTTTATTTTTCTTTTTCCTTCCTATTTCAGCCCAAGTTTTTGTTTCACCTTGAGGTATGAAAATCTTATCAAAATGCCAACCATTTCCTCTTGGTTTTTTTGCGATTATTCCTTTATCCTTTTGAATAAAAACTTGACAACCATTTTTATCACAATAAGCTAATGCAGCAACAAAAAAAGCATCTCTATTATTTTTGCCTTCTAATAATTTTATTAAACCTTCTTGACCTATAGTCATATTAACATATTTAACTAAAGCTCCAGGAAATTTTTTAAGAGCAAATATCTCCAACCCACTATCAGATACAACTACTGGTTTTTTCAAAATTTCAAATGCTTTTTTTGCTTTATATGTAGCAACAGCCTTAACTGAGAGACTTTGAATCTCAGGTAAAACCAGTTTTTTATCAAAAGCAATAGGAAATTTATCACCAACTATCGTTTTGATATCAGCGATTTTTTCTTTATTACTTGTAATAAATGTAACTGCTAATTGTTGATCTTTTTTCTTTATTGACAAAAAAATCCATCCTCCATCAATGAGATCGATTTAATGTCCAGAATGCTTCCTTATTTCTTTTTCCACTTTGTGATATATATTCCAGCCAAGAAAGTAACCACCCCTAAAGCAAAACAGATTGCTAAATTAATTCCAGCATAAGTATAATTTCTGGTAATCATACTAGCTCGTAAACCATCTACTAAATAAGTAAGAGGAGAAAAACGTGCTATTATTCGCAATACTGGGACACTATAAACATCAAAAAATATCCCGCTTAAGAGAAGCATTGATATTGTAAGCAGGTTACCAATACCAAATGCGATTTGTGCATTTTTTATTAATTCACTAATAATCATACCAACACCTGAAAAAATCATCAAACCGAAAATAACAAAAACAGGTATTAAAACATGAAAACTTCCCCAACTAAAGCCAAAAGCTATCCATGCTGTGAGTATTGCTAAAAGAATCGTAAATGTAGCTATGATAATTTGCCAGAATAATTCCGATAATGCATATTCCCATTGGAAAATCGGGGTAGTCACTAATTTTTCATAAAATCTTTTTTCCCTAAATAATGTCTGTCGTGAGATAGTTCCTAAGATACCAATATTCATTATTGAAACGCCAATAATCCCCGGAATGAAAAAATCAATAAATTTAAGTTTTGTTGGAATAAAATTCTTTACTTCTAAATCAATCAATGGATTGGTACCATTATATAATAAATTAAATTCATAGATTGTCTTCTCAATTTCCTCAGCAATAAAAATCGCTTTTTTGGAATAAGGGTTCATAATTAAGGTTATGTTAGCTATTTCGGAATCTAAATCATATACTTCTTCGGTCCACCCATCAGGTATTATCAAGCATGCAGATTGGCCAGTTCTTTGTAAATATTCTCGGGGATCTTCAGTTTTATCAAGAAAATTAATATCAATATAGCTATTATTGTTTATTGAAGCTAGCAAATTTTCAGATAAAGGTGTTTGATCAAAATCCTGAACTTCTAAGATATAACTTTGTGCTGGTAATGTTGCAAAAAGGGCTCCAAATAATAATAATAAAACTATAGGATAAATAATCATTAAGAAAATCGCTGTGGGATCTCTGTAAAAAGACTTTATTGAAGCTAGAGTATGGTTATAGATTCTTTTCAAACTATGCCAACTTTTCACTGAAGTTTCTTTTAGAAAAGCAAATATTTTATTTTTCATTTGTTGAAAATCCATTAATCCTCCCTCCAATTGGTAGTGAAAATACCTATAATAAATAGACCAATTGCTAAAACTGCATTAATGGAAAAATAAAGCCAGAATTGATTAGGTAAATAATCAAGCATTAAAAAATGAACAGCTTCAGATAGATAGAACATAGGAAATAAGCGAGCGATAACTTGTAGAAAAATCGGCAGAGTATCCAATGGAATAATTGCCCCACTCAAAAAAATTTGTGGAACAGTTATAATGACCGAAGCCAACATAACTCCATCTGGATTAGAAATGAGTTTAACTAAGATCATTGAGATACCTGTGAATGTAAAAGATGCAAAAATAACTATGACTATCATTAATGGATGGTAACTAGAAATACTAAAATTAAATATAAGTGCAAATAATGTTGCTAAAACACCAATTAAAACAGAAAACATTAGATGCCATAATTGTTTTGCAGTTATCCATTCGAATCTAAATATTGGTGTAGTTGCAAATTTTTTGAGAATCCCGCTATTTTTTTCTTGAATATCATAGGATAAACCAGTTATTAAAATAGAAGTTGAGATAGTTACCAATATAATCCCTGGAACAAGAGTATCAATATAGGATAAATCTTTTATGAAGAAATTTTCCCTTAATAATCCAAAATTAGATTCAATATTTAAAATTCGAAAATTATATTCTGCAATAACTTCTTTTATAATTTCTTGAACTGTTTGAGCTGTTGCTGAGGAAGGATCAACATATAGTACTAATGAAGCATTAATTTGCGAACTAACATTATTACCCCAGTTTTCCGGAATTTTAAGAAAAACAACCTTATTATGACGATTCATCCAGTTTTCAGGTTCAATAGTTGAATCTGTGATTCTATTAATGTCAAGGGTTGTTGAATTTGCTATCAGGGAACAAAAATCAATTGATTCTTGACTTTGATCAGCATCTAAAACAGGTAAAGTATAAACAGTATTAACACTCTCACCAAAAATTGCACCAAAAAGGAGAACAAAAATAATTGGCAAAATTAAGGTCCAGATTATTGTAGAAGGTGATCGATAATAATCAAGGAATATCCCACCTACTTGAGTGAAAATCCTTCGTAAGCTACTCCAAGATGCTCTAAAAACACGTAATAAGAAATTAATTATAATTGAAATGAGAAAATGAAATCGTTCTTTTATAGTTTTGTTCTCACTCAATTTCATCACCTTATCTTATTCTAGTGTTTTCCCAGTTAATTCCAAATAAACATCATTTAAAGTGGGTCTTTTAGTAATAATATCAGCATAATCAATTTCAGCTCTTTCTAAATTTTGGAGAATATCTAATAGCATAAGTTCACTACTTATTATCATAATATCTCCGGTTTTCGTTTCAAGTGGATTTTTATCATTTAAAGCTTTTAATGCAGCAGCTTTCTCCTTATCATTTGGACACCGAATAATAACCTTGAAATCTTGACTAAAACTATTAACTAAATCGACCGGAGACCCAACTTCTTTTATCGAACCTTCATGAATGATAGCTACCCTGTCAGCTATTACATAAGGTTCTTCCACATTATTTGTTGATAAAAAGATGGTTTTTCCTTGATTTTTTAATTCTTTTAATAGGCTCCATATTTCTTTTCTGGAAAATTGATCTAAACCGGAAGTAGGTTCATCTAGAAGAAGAAGCTGAGGATCATTAACCAAAGTAATAGCTAATCCCATGAGTTTTTTCTTTTCTTGTGGAAGATTACGATAACGTCTTCTCGCAAAATCAGTCAGATTTGTAAAATCAAGAATGTCATCAATTTCCATTCGAGAGTCAAACATATTACCCCAGTAATTTAGGTTTTCAACTACTGTTAAATTTTCATGGGTACTAAATTCTTGAGGTAGCATACCACTGATTTTTTTAACTTCCCTCATTTCTTTAGGATTCCTAATATCTTTATCAAATATTTTCACATTTCCCGAATCAAAATTTTGTAATCCTAAGAGAACTTCAATAAGGGTAGTTTTCCCAGAACCATCCGGACCTAGTAAGGCAAATATTTCTCCAGACGAAACAATTAAGGAAATATTACTAAGAATTTCTTTTTCTCCTTTTGTTTTTGTTAGATTCTCAATTTTTATGATTTCACCTTCGTTCATTGTTACCAAATCAATCATTAGAGTATTTAAAATTGATAATGTTCAAGTAGATATTACTAGACACAAGGATTTTTAATTTTATTTGTTTCTAAATAATAAATAAAGAATACTCTTATTTGAAAAAAAAATAAAACATTCCCAAACACTAATATTAATTAAGTCAAAGTCTTTAGATGGTAAAGTACTTCTAAAAACATTGATATACGGGATAGTTATAGGTTGGAAAACATGTCTTTCTTATCAAGATTAGTAAGTTCAAAACAAACCGAAGAAGAAGATGTTGAAAGAAAATCAATTGCTATTGTAGGCTTAGATGGCGCTGGTAAAACAACAATTGTTAAACGAATTCTAAAATCTGATTTCCAATTATCAAGACCGACCTTTGGGGTAAACATCGAGATTTATCGATACCGTACAGTAGAGTTTGTTGTATATGATTTAGGGGGGCAATCTCCATTACGTAAATCTCTTTGGGAAAAATTTGTTGCAAGTGCAGATGGTTTAGTTTTTGTTCTTGATTCAGCAGATACTGAACGCTTTGATATTGCCAAGCAGGAATTTAATAATGCTTTAAGTTACAATCAAGAAGCCCCGGTTTTATTCCTTTCTAACAAAATCGACCTTGAAGATGCGGCAAGTGCAAATGTTGTGTTGGATTTAATTGATTTCAATAAGCTCTCTAGACTACAAAGAAAATATCATTTTGCTCGCTGTAGCGCTTTAACT
Organism: Promethearchaeati archaeon; assembly: GCA_034660795.1. Classification (GTDB taxonomy): domain Archaea; phylum Asgardarchaeota; class Heimdallarchaeia; order JABLTI01; family JABLTI01; genus JAYEJY01. The sequence continues at coordinate 5,570 of JAYEJY010000251.1, forward strand.
GGAGAAGCTTTATTCGAATCCTGGGATTGGTTATCATTACAATTATGCAAAAATCAAGACTTAAAATCTAACAATATAACCATTTTGGGGGGACTAGTATACCACGCAGATGGATTACAAATAGAAGATTTCTTATTCGGTAAACCAAAAACACAATTTATTCACAATAAAATTTTGAAAAAAGCACATGCACAGACTCAAAAATTCATTAAAAAAATGGAGCAATATCCTCGGGCTGAAACAATGCTTTTTATTGAGAATAAGCAACAAATTGTTGTAAAAGATGAAAATGTTGTTGTTGGTTTGATTATTGAAAATAATGATCTTGGGACAAAAGCACTTCAAATTTCAAAATTCATGATCGACAAAATGCAAGATAAAGAATTAAGTGATTTTGATTTTAAGCAACTTTTATTTGACCATTATCCACTTGATGTACTTAAAGAAACAAAATAAATGATCTCTTTAATCTTCTTGCTTAGTTATTAGTCCATTGGTATTTTTTTGTGATAATTCATATTTGTGAAAATATCGATCTTCATCAATTTGTTCTATTTGCTTAAATTCTGAACTCAATTTCTTCTTGGTAATTAATACAATACTATTACTCAAAATCAGGCCTAAGAAAAAAACCATTGTAAGAACTAATGCATAACTAAAATATTGCCATATAGTTTTCTCAGGTGATAAGAACCATTCAAAAGAAAGTGCTTGATAAAAAGATTGAACTAGTTGAACAAATAATAAACTGCTAACAAATAGTACTATAAAAACCATCAAACTAATAATTGTGCTTGTAAAAAAGATTTCATACCACTTTTCCATGAAAAATCCAATATAAACGGAAATGATTATCCACTGTAAAACAAAAAGAACCCAAAAAAGTATTGGTGATTGAGGTAATAAGAAGATAGTAAAAACTGATAAAATTATACCAATAATACCGGAAAGTAAAGAACGAAGTAAAATTCGAATGTTAAGAGCCATTTCTTTTCTAATTTACAAAATAAGTAATTATATATTAATAATACCCAATAAAACAAGTTTTATAGAAGAGAAATAAGTGGTTTTACTAAGAATAAAAGCCTAATACAAGGAGGAAAATGCTTATGCCAATAGATAAAGAGACATTAAGATTTCTTGTAGAAGAAACAGTTGAAAATGGTTTGGAAGATTGTAAAAATAAACTGAAAAGTATGGCGGAGAAATATAAATTAAAAATAATAATTAATGAACCAAAAATTAAGAAAGTGGAAAAAACACATGAAGGAAAGGTCATTTGGGAAAAATAATAAAAAAAATTAGTATTCATCAGAAAATGAATAGTAAATGATAAGTTACATAATATGAACTTATCAATAAATATACAAAAATAACGAGGAAAAATTAGAAAGATTAATCAGTAAACCTATTTCCGCATTCCCTACATACTTTGATTTTTGCATAAATTGGGGTATGATTTACATACCTGAGAACTTTTGTTTTATCAGCTTCTTCTTTAATGTTTTCTGAACCGCATTTTGGACAAGTGAATGGCATTTCATATCACCTTTATTTTTTCTGGATAAAATTAAATATCTTTCATGATTTTTAATTTTATGGTAGTGCAAATATGTTTTTTTCAGTTAAAAAATCTATTGAATGCTACTATTTCCTACATAAAAATAATACATAAACGATATTTCATCAATTACCCTTCTTCAAGTTATTACTTCCAAATAAACAAGTATATTTTTATGAATAAAATGAATTTTGAACAAATAATTGATAATAATGTCTGATAAAGAAGATACAAATAAAATAAACGAAACCCAAGAGATTCGTTGTTTTTGGTGCCATAAACCAATAGAAATCGAAAATGAAGATCAAAAAATAAAAATAATTCCACCGGGATTTGAAAAAGATAAAGTCATTGTTTGTTCAAAAGAACATCAAAAAAGAACAGAAAAATTTTATAGTTTCGGTAAAATAGGCTTAGGGATTTTTTGGGCTTTCTGTTTTATTCTTCCAATGATTTTAATTCTGTTAAGTTTTATTTTTCGATCTCCAACATTTCTCTCGTTTGCTTTTCTTTCAGTTGGAATTGGATTATTGATTTATCCCTCTTTAGGGATGAACACAATAAAAGGATTAGGTTTACGTAGAAGCTTAATATTAGGTAGAATTTTCGGTAGTATTTTAATTGGAATTGGTATTATTCTTTTGTTATTAATTGGTATAGTAATAGTCATACCTTAATTATGTGAGATGCTCAGGAAAGTACATTAACCTTGAAAATACGCAAAATGAAAACTAAAGATTTAGAAGTTGTAAGTCAAGTGTTAGCTGATGCGTTCTATCGATGGAGAAAGCAAAAACGGGGAAAGAATAGTGTGAAAAGAATACGCCCGGTAGCTCAGCTTAAACCTTATTTGCAGGCTGAACCTGATGGTTGTTTTGTCAGTATAAAAAACAGAAATATATGTGGGGGAATTTTCAGTCATACATGGGGTAAACAAGGATGGATTGGTACTTTTGGTGTTTCACCAGAAATACAAAATCAAGGCATAGGAAAAGAATTACTTCAAGCGTCTATTAACTATCTTGATAAACAACAGAATGTGACACACTTAGGACTTGAAACCATGAAGGATAGTCCAAAAAATATTGGATTTTATTGTCAAATGGGATTTAAACCAGCGTTTCAAACCTTTAGTCTTATCAAACCAATAATTTGTACATCCCAAAAAGATGTAGAATATCACAATTTCTGTAAGGAGAATAATATCGAAATTGGTTACTTATCAAAACAAAAGGATAAATTCCAAGATATTTTTACTAGGTGTACCTGGTTAGCTTCAAAAATGGTCAATGGATTAGACCATCGTAGGGAAATGAAAATTATTGTAGAAAATAAATTTGGAGAAGTCATTATTTTATATAAAGATGATTTCATTATCGGTTATGCAATTTGTCGTATAGAAAGTAGATATAAAAATAGAGCAGAACCCTATCTCGATGTCCGTGTTTTAGTAATTGATCCTGATAGCATATCAAAGCAGCTATTCGACATCTTCTTATATGAATGTGAAAAATATGGGGAAGAGAAAAATAAAACTGGTATAAAAATTCGCATAAATTCAAGCTATTGGGTTGCCTTTAATTATTTATTAGAAAAGGGATTTTCAATAAAAGGGGGAATTTTACGGATGATTAAATACAGTGAAATAATTCAAGCTTTTGATTATTCGAAGGATTGGTTAGTACTCTGTTCCCAATGGTCAATGTAAAAAATCATTATAATCTATTATTTATCTTCAGTAACAGTTTCTTCCAGTTCCTCTTCAGTTACTCGCGGAGGGATTTGTTCTATTATCTCTTCTTCTGTATATTGCTTTATATTAGTCAATTGATTATCATTAGCTGATTCTTTAAGCACTACGTTTTGATTTTCTTCCAAATAAGTTGTTATGATATTAACAATAGATTCTGCTTCTTCAGTTGGAAATTTATATAAAGGATATATTATTGCATCATTTTCTTCAGTCGTAATTTCTAATATTGTTGGTCTTTTGGATTCATCAGCTCCAAATAATGATCTCTTTGATTTCTCTACTTGAATAGAAGATACATTTTTCCAAAGAATTTCTTCCCAAAAAATATAATTTCTTGTTTTGATGGAATCTTTTGTTAAAATAATCTTATTTGAAATTTTTGAGAAAAATGACTCACCAAAAATAAAAATAAAACTAACTCCAAGCAGCATTATTATTATACGCAAAAACCAACTTTGGGAAGATAATAAGGCACCCAAAACTATTGCTGCTGCACCAACAAAAAACCAAAATATAAAAATTAATGATTCTTTAATTTTTGATTTCTTTGTGTGTGTTAACACATATTTACTTTGTCCATCGATTATTGGTTGGGAATTTTCTGGCATTGTATTTCACCATGGAAAGAGTCCTAGAGTTCTAATTATTAATCAAATATTTTGGATAACTAATTATCCTCTTTATCTAATATGCTTATTATTGTTGTTATCAATTAATTTTCTTATACATTATTTGTCTATCCTCAACTTTATCATGGACAGAAAAAATATCGCTTGTAGATTTTTTCAAAGCTTCCATGTGTTGATGAGTTATGAATAATTGAAAAATGGATCGATTATCTGGAATCGTATTTATTGTAATATTATGTAATGTTCTTATTCTAGTTTTTTGCTCAAAAATTTGTTTTTTAATATAAGTGTATAAACTACATACCCAGCTCATTTCCCAAGTATTTTTTGGATTTGAGAAAAGAACAAACGTTGGAAAATAAGAACGAGTGATATACCCAATAAATCCAACAGCATTGTTTTTAAAAAAGATTTCATATAAAAGCCAATTACTATTATATTCAAATTCCAAAAAATTATCTTTTTGAGCCAAGTTTTTAGCATTTTTTCCAATAGCATATTCTATTTCTTTTGCCCACCAAAAATTGATTATTTTTTTATATTTATATTTAGAATAAATTCCTTGAAGTTCGAAATCGTCAAGTGAGTACTTTTCAACAGATGTTTCAAAAATTGATTTTTCATAATGAATTCTAAAAAGTGTCAAACCAGCACCTAAAGAATGATAATCGAGTTTTCGATAAAAGGAAATTGCAGGAGTATTTTCTAACAGTACAGAGAAAGTTACATATTTTTTCTTCTTTTTTTTAGCATATTCTTCTGTAAACTCCATTAATTTTGTCCCGATACCTTTACGCCGATAATCTTCTAACAACCCAATAGCGTAAATAAATATTGAAAGTTTCTTCTTTTCTAATGCCAAAGCACCAATTGATTTCCCTTCTTTTACGACAACAAACCTTGCTTGAAATAATGCTTTCCAGAGAAAATGAAAAAAGAATTTAATTCTTCGTAAGAATGTTTGTTGAGCTTTTTTAAACAAGGGATCATTCCGATGGATGTAAAGATTTAGCTGAGTAAATGAAAAAATATTATAAAAGGGGGATTTCTTAAGAAAAATTGCATCTTGCTCACTTAATAGTACTTGTTTTTTTAATGGCAAAGCTCCAATCTACCCTTTCCATTAATTATTATTTAGTTAATTTGTAACTTTATCAATTTATCTGTTTTCTTACTTATCTTTCATCAAAGTATTGAAAATTTCTCGTAACATAAGCATTTTGCCTTCTTGCGTACATGTAATTTCAATATGATTATTAGGCAAAAGGTAATGTTTAACCCCCTCTTGTTCAAGTAGAGCACTATCAACAGAAACTGCCCCATCACCTTGTAAAACCTCTTTATAACCAATTTTCGGATAAATTTGGAGGATTTTTTCAGGTTCTAATATCCAATTAAACGCATGAAGATAAGGATGTTCTGGTAAATGGTACCATTCTAAAGGAGATTCTTCTTGAGATTGTAATTCTATTCGTTTTTGATTTTTTTCCCTTGCTTCTCCAACCTTTCTTCGCCAAGATTTTTTAGACCAACGCCATGCATAAACATTTGTAAAAATAGAAGAAGTACCAGCAATAGCAACATAATCAATATCATCACGACATTTTTTAGCATTTAATCCTTTTAAAAAATCAGAATTTGGCGACATCTGTTTAGTTGAAATAGATTTAATCCATCTTTCTTTTGAGATGTCCCACATTCTCTTTACCG
>JAYEJY010000252.1:0-11197 GCA_034660795.1 Promethearchaeati archaeon
TAGCTTCCATATTTAGAAAAAAATCCGAGAAGTTCCGGGGAGGATGAAATAATGGACGATAATAGTTTGTTTGAGATAAATAATCTTAACTGTTACTATGGCAGTAAACACGCTATAAAAAATGTCAGCTGCTCAATTCCTAAGAGATCTATAACAGCATTAGTAGGTCCCTCAGGTTGTGGAAAATCCACATTTCTAAGGGCTTTGAACAGAATGAATGATCTTATTCCTGAATATCGTCAAAGTGGTAGTATATACCTTGACGGGGAAAACACGATAAAAATGAATCCTGTAGAACTGCGAAAAAAGGTTGGTATGGTATTTCAGAAACCAAATCCTTTCCCAAAAAGTATTTTTGAAAATGTAGTATTTGGACCTAAAGTACATGGAATCAAAAAGAAGAAGCGTTTAGAAAAGATTGCCGAAAAGGCTTTGAAACAAGCAGCTTTATGGGATGAAGTTAAGGATGAAATGAAAAACAACGCTCTTTCGCTTTCTGGAGGACAACAACAAAGAGTATGCATTGCAAGAGCAATTTCTGTTGAACCAGAGTGTCTCCTGCTAGATGAACCAACAAGCGCACTTGATCCAATAGCAACGCAGAAAATCGAAAGATTAATTGAAGAATTGTCTGAAAATTACACTATAATAATAGTAACCCATAATCTTCAGCAAGCTCTTAGAATATCAGATTATCTAATGTTTTTTTATATGGGAGAGTTAGTAGAATTTAATATTACTGAACAAATAATGGAAAATCCCGAAGATAGAAGGACAAACGATTATTTGAGAGGAGTTTTTAGCTAAAAAGGAGGGACATTAATTGAACGAAGAAAAATTTCATCATTTAGAGACACATTTTAACAAATTAAAATCAATGATTTCTGACATGATTGAAAATGTTAGGAAGGCTCTTGTTAATGCTGTTCATTCATTTGAAGAAAAAGATATAGAAATGGCCAGGGCAGTGATTAATAATGATTATGTTATAGACAATCTGCAAAGAAAAATTGAGAAAGAAATAGTGAGTTATATTGGTCGATTTCAACCATTAGCAGAAGATTTAAGATACGCCATAACAATGATAAAGCTTGTTACTGATCTGGAAAGAATAGGTGATCTTGCTTCTGACATCGCTGAAATAACAATAAAATATAATCATAATTATGAACTAGAGTCACAGGAAAAATTAAAAAAGATGACAGCTATTGTCGAAAACATGGTAGAAGACGCTCTAACTGCTTATTACAAGCGAGATATTGAATTGGCTATCGAAGTATGGAAACGAGATGATGTCGTTGATAATCTTTATGACAATGTTAAAGACCAGGCTATCAAGATACTCAAAATGACTGACAGCGAGTACAAAGAAGAACATATTTTCGATCAAATAATTGTAGCAAGATATCTTGAACGAGCAGCTGATCATGCCACAAATCTAGCTGAAGAAGTCTATTACATTGTACTTGGTAAAAATTTGAAGGAAGAGATGGAAAGTTGAAAATACCTGTTGTCGATGATGATCAGGATATTCTTGAATTAGTTGAAATTGTCTGCAATGAAGAAAGAATAGAAGTATCAACAGCAAATAACGCAAAGTCGATGTATGAAAATTTAAACAGAGAGACTTTCGATCTTATTGTACTAGATATTATGCTTCCCGATGCTAATGGTCTAGACCTGATAAAATCGTTAAAAAAGCAATATGGAGATATACCAGTTGTTTTCTTAACTGCAAGGAAAACAGATCTTGATATGATTCTTGGTCTTGAACTAGGAGCAGATGACTATATAACAAAACCATTTTCCCCGCGAGCACTTGTAGCTAAAATCAAAGCAGTTATTAGACGGGTTAATAAGAATCAAATCAGTCATGGTGATAAAATAAAACTTGGTGATTTACTTATTGACCTAAATGCTTATCGTATTTTTAAAGGTAAAAAACAAATAGAACTGACCAGAAGAGAAGTAGAACTACTGAAACTATTTATCAGGAATCCTGAAATAGTTTTTGATCGCAACGCACTTTTGGATAAAGCCTGGGGAGAAGATTTTTATGGCGATTATAGGACCATTGATGTGCACATAAGTAAGCTAAGAGAAAAAATAGGCAAAGATCATATAAAAACAGTTAGGGGAATTGGTTATAAGTTCACATTTAATGACCGAGTGAATGGTGAAGAAGATGAATCCTAAGATAACAGATAATATTAACGAAATGGTCCTTGAAATAACAGACAAATTGACAGTAAAAAGCTGCAATAAATCAGCTATTGATTTTTTTGGGACAGGAATTATTGATATAAATATTGGTGAAATTCTTCATGTTCAGGGTATTTCAGAAATTGTTAATGATCTTCTCGAAGAAAAAAGAAATCATTATGAAACAAAATTCACTAAAAACAACAGTGAGCAATTTTTCAGTATTGTTGTTGAACCCCCTTATTTGATTATTCACAACATAACAACAGAAATGGTTCTGAAACAAGCTAAAATGGACTTTGTAGATCTTTTGGTACATGAATTTTCAACACCTTTGACTGTTCTTGAAGGGCACCTGGCATTACTGCAAGAAAAAATAACCGAAACATCGTTTGGAGTATCTAATTCTATAAATAAATTAAAGAAATCCGTTAAACGCCTTTCTCGATTGATTGAACAGTTGAGTGTAATATCTAGTATGGAACTAAAAGATTACAGAGTAAAGAAGGAACCTGTTCACCTGTATTCTTTGATATTAGAAATTATTGAAGCTTTTGGAAGCAAAGCTGAAGCAAAGTCGCTCAACATAGAAAATAGAATTCCTGGAAGTTTATATCTTGAAACGGATCCAGTGCTTCTATATAGATGTCTGGAAAATGTCTTTTCTAATGCTGTGAAATATTCGTATGAAAAAGGTAACGTTTATATTCATTCAAAAGAAGATATTGATAAAACAACCATAACTGTTAAAGATGAAGGTATAGGAATCAATCGAAATGAAATTGATCGGATTTTTGAAAGGTTTTATAGAGGCTCGGAAGCTTTGAAAAACGGAAGTACGGGTCTTGGACTGGGATTGTCTCTGGTCAAACATTCATTGAAACTGCTTAATGGTTCAATAGAAATTAAATCAAAACATAGGCTTGGAACAGTTGTTAGTGTTACTATTCCTCATTAACACTTCGCTTTATTAATATAGTCTTTAGTATGAAAATGTATAATTGGATAGTTTTATACATTACAAAAAGCTAGGAGGATTTTTTTATGGATCCTTTTGTATTGACTATTATAATAATTTTCGCCACCGGAATAACGATTAGTGTTCTTAGAACGACTGTTAAAGACCCCTGTCTAAAAGATTTTCGTAAAGATAGTTCCATAGTTCTTATGAAAAACGAGAAGCCAGTATTTGGTAAACTCGAATTGAAGAGTTCGGGTTTGATACTTCACTATCATGAACCATATGAGAGTGGGGATCATTATGAATCTTCCTTTATCATTTACAAAAGCGAATTTGCGGCAATAAAAAATGTCATAAGAATTGTTAATGATCTGGATGAAAACGAAAGTAGACGAAGAAACATACGTAGTCTGCTAATTAAGAGAAGTTTTTTCTCAAGTATAAGAAGATTTCTAAGAAATGTTTTTGCGCTGTTAAGAGATTCTTTAGTTGATACATTCAGATTATTTGTTGGAAGGACCTCACCAAAAAGCTCTATATTATCAAGTGGTGGAACATACATTAACAAAGTTGGGGAAAGCTTTGTTGATTATGTGGGTAACGCTTATGATCCCATTTTAGAAAAGCTTATAGGACGTGAAATCGTAGTTGAAATAAGCGAAAATGGTCAATGGAAGGAGTTCACGGGTGTATTGAGAAATTATAGTAAGGACTTCCTTGAAGTATTATCGATAGAAATGCCAGTCACCCTTGAAATTCCTGCAGCTAAAAGCATTCTAGAAAAGTTCGAAGTTAGTGTGGAAATCTCAGAAAATGACAGTGGCATTATAAAAAATAAAAGAAATAGCGGCCTAAAAATCGATGTTGATGGTTCTGTTGAAGTTGTAGAATCCGGTAAATCATTCGAAATTGATAAGTTTTCAAGTGTTAAGACAATTTCATTGGTTATCAAAGAAGAGATGGATGTAATATTTCCCAGATCCGATGCAATAGTAAGACATAATACTCCGGAGGCCTCAAAATAGGACCTCCGGACTTAATAGAAGTTATTTGATTATTATTTTTCTTGAATTACATGTACATCCATTTGAGGATATGGTATTGAGATTCCCAGTTCATCAAATTTCAGTTTCACAGTTTCCTGCATTTCATATAGAACATCCCAGTAATCTGATGCATTAACCCATGCTTTGACAACAAAATTAACAGAGCTATCACCAAGTTCGCTAACAGCAATAACGGGAGCTGGATCCTGGTGAACTTTAGGATGATTTTTGTAAATTTCTGTTAGTGTATTCTTTGCTAGCTTAATATCGTCATCATAACCGATACCAAATGTGATATCGAGTCTTCTTTTATCTGAACGTGAGAAATTAGTGATAGTAGAATTAGCAAGTTGACCGTTAGGAACAATGATAAGCTTATTATCGACTGTTCTTAATTTAGTAACTACAATATGAACTTCCTCTACAGTTCCCATATTAGTTCCATCGCTTATAAATTCTCCAACTTTAAATGGTTTTATTATTAAAATCAAAATACCACCTGCAAGATTTGCCAGCGCACCCTGAAGAGCAAATCCAATAGCGATACCAATAGCCCCAATTAAAGCCACAAAAGCTGTCATTTCAATCCCTAACATCGAAAGTACTACGACAAACAACAAAACCTTCAGTAAAACTCCAAGAACAGTGCTAAGAAATTTTTTCAGTGTCTCATCAAGTTTTGATTTGTCCATAATTTTTACTATAAGTTTCTGAATTATTTTTATAACCCAAAGCCCAATAATTAGTGTGATAATTGCACCAATTAGTTTTGGTCCATAGGTCATTAGCCAATCTGTAAAACCTTCCTGTAAAGATTGCCAGTCCATAAAGACACCACCTTTCAAACATAGATTTTTGTACTCAACAAATTATTAAACAGTGAATTTCGCTTAATTAAAATTATTATAAATTGAAACATGACTATATTAACACAAAAACCTTTTGATTTACTTTTATTATTAAATCATTTTATTAGATCAGTAAAAGTAAGAAAACTTCTAGCAGAATTAATCAGTATTTAGCAGATGCTTAATATCATTGATAATAGATGGAATTTGATCAGGTTTCATTACAATATCAATTTCTCGTGCGTCTATTTTGTATATTCTGGAATAATTGTATTTTCTTATCCATGATTTATACAAATTATCAAGTCGCTGCCAGTACGAAATTGGCGTTTGAAGCTCCATTTCACGACCACGTCGTCTTATTCTTGTAATTATAGTGTCTACATCTGAATCAATATAAACAAGTAGATCGGGATGTTGCAGATATTTGCACATGGAGTTATACATTTCTTCATAAGCGAAAAATTCTCTCTTTGTCATCTTACCAGTAGCATATAGGTTCTTAGAGAAAATCTCATAATCTTCGTAGATCGATCTATCAAAAACGATATTCTTATTTTCTTCTTCTGCATTTTTCAGTGAAATATAACGGTGCACCAGGAAATAACTCTGAAGATGGTAAGACCATTCTTTTTGATCATAGTAGAACTCTTCAAGAAAAGGATTATTTTCAACACGTTCATGATGGACCTCAAAACCAAGTTTTTCAGATATTACCTTGGCGAAAGTAGATTTACCAGCACCCACATTACCCGCCATTACAATTATATTTTCCATTACATTTATTCACCCCTTGAAATGAAATGTTAGTTCAAAGAATTACATATGTGCCATAACATAATTCTATCGTGGTCTCTTAAGTTTTGTAACTACAGGATAGAAACCATAATTCTCATAAAAACCGAATACCTCTTCATTACCTGAAGCAACACCAATATAAATCTCATCAACTTTGTTGTCTTCCAGCCAGTTGATAATCTCTCTCAACAATTTATCTCCAACTCTGAAGTTTCTGTACTTTTTCAAAACAAATAAAGAATCAACTTCTCCTATATTGTCACTGGTTATTGAACCAATGCAATAGCCAACATTATGTTCTTTAGACCTATCTCGTGCAATCAAAATCTTAACTTCTCCACTTTTTTTAGCTTTTTCTTTAATTTTCTCAATCCGTTTTTCAAATGTTAATTCAATAAAATCTCTTTTGAAGTTGATGGACTTTTCTTCATGATACATTCTTAATTTCTTCCATATTGGTTTAATCAATTCAATATTGTCTAAACTACACTCAATTAATTCTATGTCCATTATCGTTTCATCCTTTAAATTTAGTTATCATCATTATCACTGCTTTATTTATCCTTTTTTTATTTTAGTACCAAAAACCATGATAGTAAATAAAGCAATAAAACAACAATGAGTCTTTTCAATTATAATCTTCCTTTATAGATGAACAAGATTTTTTGAGACGTTTTATTCGTTCGAGAAGAGTCGGATGTGAGTAATTGAATTTAACATATAAAGGATGTGGATTTAAATTTGATAAATTTGACTTGTAGAGTTTCTTTAATGCTTCAATCACTATTTTAGTGTTTGTTAAATATTTTGCAGCATATAAATCTGCTTCATATTCTCTCTTTCTACTAAAGCCATTAATTAAACCTCTAATTAATGAAATTATTGACGCAACAAAAACGAAACCATACACTAATTCAGAATAATATGCATTTACTTTGAAAACAGACTTAATCACATCGTTCGATATTAAACACCATAGCAATGTTACAGATATTATAAATATCGCAATTGATAAAAAGATAGATTTTAAAATATCTTTGTTGACATAATGACCAGCTTCATGAGCAAATATAGCTTCTATTTCCTCATGAGCATTATTTTCAAGTAAAGTATCATAAAGAATAATCCTTTTAGTATTACCAATACCTGAAAACATTGCATTTGAATGTCTAGTTCGTCTGGAAGCATCAAGAACAAATATACCCTTTGTTTTAAAACCAGCATAGTCAGCAATTTTGTTGATCTTTTCTTTAAGTTCTGGATCTTCAAGCGGTTTGAGTTTATTAAAAATGGGAACAACTATTGCTGGATATATCCAATTGATAAACAAATTTATCACAATAAAACCTGCAATAAAGATAATCCACCATTGTTCAATGTTATATATAGTCCAGATTAACCCATAAAGGATTGCTGACCCTAATATTATGGATAGGGCTGTTACCTTAAGCTGGTCTATCATGAACAAGGCAAAAGAAATATTCGAAAAACCATATTTTTTCTCTACTGCAAATGTCCGGTAAAGAGAAAACCAAAAATCAACAAATCTAAAAATTATCCATATAAGAAATGCAAAGTATAATCCGCTCAATATAGTATTATCAAATAACTTTGTACTGATTGATTCAAAATAAGGAAATCCATAAAGTAATAAAATTAATATTAAGAGGAAACTCGTTGACACATTAATTATCTGGAGCTTTTGTTTTTCAGTTGTGTATTCTTTTGATTTATTTACAAAGCTCTGCTCGAATTCATGTTTCATTTCTTCTGGTATAACGACTTCTCTCTTTTGTGTGTGAATAAGGTTAATATACTCAAGGTATAACTTAAAGAAATAATCAAAAATAATTATTGAATAAAATAATATCAGAAACACAGAAACAACCCGTTCATTCTGTACTTTCAAGAATTTTTTCTGAGTTATAAAGTCTTGCTATTCCAAATATCATTAATGTTATCACTGCAACGTTGGAGATAAGCATTAATAAGAATTTCACTGTTGAGATTTGAGCAGTTATGAAATCCTTCATTACAAATACACTGTTGATAAAGGGTATTAAATACATTCCAAGATTACTTGAGGCTTCCATTTGCATGGTAGCCACGCCCATAATAATCACAAGAATATAGAATGGCATTATGTAACCACCGCCTTCTTTCATATTTCTTGCCAGGCTCCCGAGCAGTACCATTATTGATGAAGCCAATCCAGCAACAGTAATCATGGCTATTAGCAAACCTAAGAGTCTATCTGGTGTAAGAACAGCTAGATTCATTTCTGGCATTTCACCACCATCTGATGCAAGTCTAAACATAAACGAAAATGCAACAATCAACCCTATAAATGTCATTATACTGGTTAATATACCGGCAGTCATAACATAGAGTACCTTACCCATAGCAATTGAAGTTCTTGAGACCTGATTAACCAGTATAGAAGAAAGAGAGCCTCTTTCTTTTTCTCCTGCTGTCGTATCCAAACCAATATTCATAGAACCTGCCATTATATAAATTAGTATGAAATATGGAATCATTTGCGCAAGAAAGTCTGTACCCTGAGACTCTTCTGGCGCAACGTCCACCTGGTTAATGGCTATCAAATCCAGTTCTTCTCGTGTTAATCCATGCTCTACTAACTTTTCATTTGCTAATTCACTTTCGTATGTATTTAATGCGTTTCTAACCATATTGGCAGCGAATGAAGATTTATTTTTCAATGAATTATATTGAATCGAAACATTCATTTTTGAATTAACTGAAGGATTTTCAGGGAATTCAACCACAATAAGATTGTCTGAATTCTGAATATTTTCTTCTGTAACTGATCCCTCAACTTCTTTATAATCAAGAAACTGAGATAAAATGTTTTTGAATTCTTCGTCATTCAAATTTACAAATTTAATATTATAAACAGTCTCTACTGCTTCTTTTTGCTGTGCGGTAGTGGTATATCCAATAGCAATAAATATTGCTGGCATCAATATCATTGGAAGTATAAAGATTGCAAAAATCGTTCTAAAGTCTTTGAAAAGGTTCTTGAGTTCTTTCTTAAAAATTATTAGAGCATCCTTAAACATTCTGTGTCACTCCCTGCGTTTCAGCAACTCTAAAAAATATCTCTTCGAGATCATCTGTTTTATATTTTTCATAAAGGTTGCTTATATTATCGTTTTCAACCAATTTTCCTTCAAGAATAATTGCTACATCATCACATAATTTTTCAGCTACTGACATGACATGAGTGGAAATAATTACGGTCTTTTGTTGGTCTCTAAAATCCTTAATGAATTCGGTAACTGTCCTGGCAGTCAAAATATCCAGACCATTTGTAGGTTCATCAAAAACAATAACTTCTGGATCATGGATTAGACTAACAGCTAATGAAGCTTTTTGCTTCATTCCGGTTGATAACTTCTTAACAGTTTCATCCAGGAATGATTCCATATCCAAATAACTGGCTAGTTCATTTATCCTTTCTTTTGCTTTGTCTCTAGGAACTTTACTGAGTTCAGCAAAAAAGTATAGCAACTCCCTGGGAGATAGATTTCCTGATAGTTTCATATCGCTGGTCAAAAATCCTATTCGTTTTCTAACCTCTGTAGGATTTTTTACCGTATCGTATCCATAAACTTCTACTTTGCCCTTGTTGGGTTTTAACAATGTAGAAATCATTCTTAGAGTAGTTGTTTTTCCTGCACCGTTAGGACCCAGTAAACCAAATACTCTACCAGGTTTAGCTGAAAAGTTAGCTCCGTCAACGGCCTTTACGGTTCTTTTTCTTGATTTGAACGTTTTATGCACGTCTATAACATTTACCATTGTCTTTCACTCCCAATACATTAATTGATTCTTTTTAAAAACATTCCATAAGCATATGGTGTTCCTATCGGAAAAAGATTGGTTTTTTTATTGAGATTTCCATCAAATATTTTTCCTCCATCCAACAGCATCTTTTCAACAGTTGGTTTTTGGTCATGATACATCTTTATTTGGTCTTTTTTTAAACCAATTATTGCGCTGATTTCATCATGATCATTAATAAATGGTCTTGAAAGAATTTCTGCTCTATATATGGTTACATAATAAATTATGTTTAATTTTTTGTTTTCCATTTCGTAAATCATATATGGGTGAAGCGTATCAGATAGCCTAATTCGTTTTATTCTTTTATCAACATTTATGTGAAAAGTCACATCATTGTCCAATAAGTGGATTTCTGATCCAATTTCTTCGTGAGCTTCCCTTTTAACAGCTTCGGTGAAGGTCTCGTCTTTCTCAAGATGAACCCTAATTCCAAAAAAGAACTTCTCATTTTCCTAAGTTTTATGCTTTTTCCCGGAAGTTAAGAATACATAATGTTCTCCAATTTTTGCTATAAGACCGGTACCCTTTAAGCTATTTTTTGGTAACAGTTCTTCTAATTTCACAGTAAACACCAGCTGTCAATTATTAGTTATTATCTCCAGTAGCTCATTAAAGCTTGTTATTATAATATCAGGATTCGTGCTTGTTTCAAAACCAAATTCATTAAAATAGCAACTAATTACTTCAGCATTTTTTGCAGCCCGTATATCCAGTTCTCTATCACCAACAGCAAGTGTATCCTTTCTTCTTAAATCGAATTCTTTTATTAGATAGTTAAAAGCTTCAGGATCTGGTTTTCTTTTGAACCCAGCATCTGAAGTGATTATCCTTCTGAAAAGATGTATAGCGTCATAATAATCCAGTATTTCGATGGTTGATTCTCGGTCTCTATGCGTTACAATGAAGTTATTTCCACCATTTTTGCATATCATTTCACAAACTTCTTTCGCATAGTTGTATAAAGGTCGATTTTGTGGTGGTTTTTCCTTTTTGAGATACCTGGACACCAGATTATCAATGTCAATTGAATATTTCACTGAAAAATACTCAAAAGCTTTATTCATGGTTATTTTAAGTTGATCCAGTATTATTTTATTGCCTACTTCAATATTGTATTCCTTTAATGTATCTTTAAAAGCGTTAACAATTGAAGGATAAGTATTGCATAACGTACCATCAAAATCCCAAATAATATTTTTAATCAAAATTTTATCTCCTTTAGGTCAAACAATTTAATTTTGATTAGATATATACATTTCATATTGAGTGATAATGCTTTTCCATTTATCGACAGCGTAAAATTGATGCTGTAAAAAGAGGAAAGCCCTGTATCCTAATAATAGGCAACCCTATATAAAGGAGGGATACAGGGCATGAAACTAAAGAATATTATACAACAGTTTCTAGTAGAAAACGAGGAAGGATTGAAACAACTATTCACCTATTTCTTGAACCAGGTAATGGAATATGAAGCA
>JAYEJY010000253.1:0-2184 GCA_034660795.1 Promethearchaeati archaeon
AAAACAAGGACGTGTTTGGTCGATTATTTCGACAATTACTTATCTTGGTTCTATTGTGGCTTTTGTTGTAGCTGGTTTTTTGGCAGATAAAGTTTTTAATCCTCTCCTGGAAGTAAATGGAAAATTAGCAGGAACCGTTGGTTCCATTATTGGAATAGGAGAAAGTAGAGGAATTGGTTTAATGCTTATAGTTTCTGGAATAATAATTTCATTTATCAGTCTATTAATTTTTAAAAATACGTTTATAAAAAAATAATGGTGTTAGTATCAACTATTATTTTTTAGTTATTGAATATCTTCACCAATACTTGTTAACCATATTTTTGATGCATTTTCAGCAGCTTCTTGTAATATTGTTTGGTTATCTTTTCTACCAGCATCAATACCTTTAGCGATTTCTTGTGATACTTTAAGGATATTTTGTAAAACAATGGATAATCTACGAGAAAGTTTCTCAGATTGTAATAGTGTTTCTAATTTGGAAATAATTTCAGTATTTGATTCCTCTGCTGTTTCTAAATTATATTCTAATAAAGCTGTTATTGCCATTGGTGTCAATTCTAGTAGGCTTAGAAATGTGTTCTTTTCTTCTTTAGGCAATTGATTTACTATTTCCTCTAGACTTTCTGGTTCTTCTATTTCAATTTCTTGTTCTTTCTCTGGATATTCGTAAGCTGTTTTTTCAGGTTCTTTTGTTGATTCTTCCATAAATTCTTGTTCTGGTTGATATTCCTCGATTTCTTCTTCAGGATAAGTAATATCTTCTTCCTTTATTGTTTCAAAGGTAACATCTTCTTCTAATGACGGAGAACAACTATCAACATCCATTAACGTTCTTACTCCAAAATGCGTTCCAATAATGATTGATGCTCCTCGGAAGGTTTCATCTTGAATTAAGATTTCTTCATCTGTTAATATATCATGGTAAGTTCTTTCAAATTCATCGACGAATCCTTGCAATTTTTCTTTATGTATTGGTTTGACATCACTCACCATTAAAATCCCATCTCCGTGTTCACCTGGACAAATGAGTACAATTTTTGAGCCAACTTCTACTGAATGGATGTCCATTTTTTCACTTATTTCCCCAGTGATTTCTTCAATAACACCTTTTACACCCGTCATTGCCCCACCGAAAAGCATCTCATCACCCATCAAGTTAGGATCACTTTGGACATAAACACAAGGTATTCCATTAAATACATATGCAACAGCAGAAATAGCGTCTTGCCAACCTCTATTAACCAATCTTTTTCGTAAGACAAAAGAGATGAATCCAATTAGAACAAGTGTCAATGCGCTTCCAGCTGAAACATATAATAAATTATTCTCTTGTAAAATCCATGGGAGAACTGTTTGGGATGAAATGGTTACATTGAATACTTCACTATTGATGTTTCCTGCATAATCCGTTGTAATGAAATTTAATTGATAATCACCGGTTTCAAAATTGATGACATTTAAGTCTAAATAGAAATCAACTATTGTTTCACTTGAGGTATTTGCTATCATTATGTACTCTTGAGTAAAATCTTCTCCTTCAATTCTTAAAATCATAGATTTAACACGAAGATTATCTATAGCTGTTGCTCTAATGGTATAGTTATTTTTAGCTGGGTCAATATTTAGAAAAATCTGTATAGGTGTTGCAACACTTAGAATTTGTGAACCGAAGGTTATTGTTCCAAAAATTTCTGGTTTTTGATTATCAATGAAGAATTCACGTTGTTGTGAAAATTCATTATAATTTCGGTCAACAAAAGTCAGAATTATATTGTGGGGACCATTTAAAGCATTATATTCGGAATT
The DNA here is from genome assembly GCA_034660795.1 of Promethearchaeati archaeon. Lineage (GTDB taxonomy): Archaea > Asgardarchaeota > Heimdallarchaeia > JABLTI01 > JABLTI01 > JAYEJY01. The sequence goes on from JAYEJY010000253.1 coordinate 1,810, forward strand.
CAAAATTTCAATTTGGTAATTTGTCAAGCTTTCATTTTGGATTGTTTCGCTAAAATTATCACTGTATATTTTCATATTATCAATGTATAGATTTATGTTTCGTAATCCTATTCCTGTATTAGTTACATTAATTGTTACATAGAAATTACCTGATTGGGTGTAAAATGAATCAGTCAAATTACTGAAAAAAATGAGTTCTTCTGTTAAAACTTGTACAGAAAGTACTTTTTCTTCAATATTACCTGCAGCGTCTTCTGCTTTTACTTTTATAGTATATGTTCCATTACCTTCATCAAAAGAAAGTATGTGTGATTTTTTAGCAAAATCCCAAGTTCTTCTTTCTACAGTATTAAGAAAGATGGTTGTTGTTTGTAT
>JAYEJY010000254.1:0-11032 GCA_034660795.1 Promethearchaeati archaeon
AAATGTATTCTGCCTAAAGCATCCGATTTGGCGGTAAAAGCGTATAATGCTGGATGGTTAAAACCCAGTAATAATAAAAAGAAAGCCAAAATTACAGGTAAAGAATTTTTAAAGACAAAAGTATCTGTCCCAGAATTAGCTAGAGAAGGTATTGTAAAAGAGTTAATTGCTGATCCCGAAATTTTTAGTGTTTTATGGAAAAAATATGCCTCAACGATAATTAAGGAACGAGAAAAAGAGGTGGAAGAAACAATACGATTCTATGAAGATAAAATGAAAGTTTCTGCCGGGAAAACCGAGGGCAAGAAAAAATATGGGCAGATTCTCAAATCAATGAAGCGCTTCTCTCGTTCTTTGGATAATTTAATCTCGGGTGGTGGATTCTTACGACGTTTATTCCGAGGGAAAAAAGAGATTAAGCAAGTAATTCATGAAGCAAACGTCGCTGCTTTTCCTGGCTTTTCTTATCATCCAAAAAATTTCACTATAGACTCCAAGAAAATGTTTCTGAAAAGTAAATCTCGTTCACAAATGAATGCTGTTATTGGGGATTTTCAACAGCTCATAACAATATATGCTTCTATCTGGATAACAGAATCAAAATATATTGACTACCTTGAAGATAAACTCTTCTGGAAAGGAGTTATGCAACAAAATGGTGAGCGGAACACCCATGACCCCTTAGAAAAACGGATTTTAAGCAATTTAAAAACAACCTCCAAAAAGAAGAGTCGACTCAATCAAAAACAAATTATTCGTCGTTCAATAGAAGAAGCAATTGTTCCAGTTTTTAATGAGAATATTCGATTTCTTTTAGATGAAAGTTTTGCTATTTTCACAGACGATCAATTAGTCAAGTATGATTCAAAAAAGAAGGAATGGTATATCCCTATCCTCACTTTGGATTTACCTAAATCTTGTGTAAAACGGGTTTTTACCTCTCTGCCAAATGTTGTTGTGAAGAAAAAGAATGAGCAAACTGAAATCCGTTTTCTCCTAGCGGATTTTGAGTCTTCAATGAAAGCGAAAGATGCACAGACAATTGAAACTTTCCTAAGGTGTTCAGTTTTCCAAACACTAAATAAAGAAGAATTCAAAGCACTTGATTTCTTTGGAGAATTAAATGAACGATATATTGGAAAATCAACTGCAAATCGATTTTTCTCCAATATTAAACATCTTGCTCAAATGATTCTCTCGCCATCGAAATAGAATAATAGCTGAATAATTCGTTCTTCTTGTTTTACTTTCCCTGTTTTTCTTGCCAGGTGTGTAGCATTGCTGCTGCAAAGGCAGCTCTTTTTGGTGTTGGGAAACAAGGGATGTTGTTATCACGCAGAATTTTAACAGCATTAGCAACTTTTTCCCCGGCTAATAAACATCCAATAAAAGCTGTCTTATGGTCTTCTTGAGCAATTTCAACGATATTTTTTGCAACACCATCAACATCTGCATCACCAGGTGGGACCATGATGACAATAATACTATCAAATTCCCCAGAATGGGCTAAAGCTCGTAATGTTAATGCATATCGCTTCGGGGTCGCATCACCAAGAAGGTCAAAGGGATTTTCTCGGGGACAGGCTTCTGGTAGGTCACTTAATGCTTCCCGGAGTTGTTTAGAAGGTTGATTTAATTCAAGACCATGAAGAGCAAGATTATCAGATGTTAATACCCCCGGACCACCCGAATTCGTGACAATAGCAACTCTTTTTCCTCCCCGATCCTGATATTGTTCTAACACAGCGTAAGTATCAAATCCTTCATCCAGTGATTCTACCCAAAGAGCTCCAGCTTGTTTTGCTACGGATTTGTAAATTTTCGGATCGCCTCCTAAGGAAGCTGTATGGGTCATAGCTGCTTTATTCCCAATGGTAGTCCGACCTCCTTTTAAGAAAATAAGGGGTTTTCGTTTGCTTGCCTCTTTCATAACCTCTAAGAGTTTTCTTCCATACGTTGCTCCTTCAAGATATAAGAAAAGAACCTTTGTTGGAGAATCTTCTTCTTGAGAAAGGTAATCAATTAATTCCGCTTCTTCAACATCAACAGCATTACCAAAAGAAATCCACTTATCGATTCCTAAACCTTCTGCTGTGGCACGAAGCATCATAGAACCAGCTAAAGCACCACTTTGAGAGATAATGGTTAAGCCACCTTTCAAATAGTTATTCTCCATCCCAGCAATCATATTGGTGTGCGTGGAAACAATGCCGGCACAATTGGGACCAATTATTCGAATACCCTGTTTTTTTCCAATCTCTGCCAGTGTTTCTTCCAAATCATGGCGCCCAACTTCAGCAAAACCACCACTAAGAACAATAACATGATGGATATTTCTTTTAGCACATTCTTCCAGTTCAGCTGGAACATATTTAGCGGGTATAGCAATAACAGCTAATTCAGGATCTTCGGGTAACTCAGCGAGACTTTTATAACATTTTTTCCCAAAAACAGAATCTCGTTTAATATTGGTAAAATAGAGGTCACCAGGGTAATTCCCATCAAGAATATGTCTTGCAAGCATTCCGCCAATTGACCCTGGCGTTTCAGAGGCCCCGATTAAAACAAGGCTTTTAGGGTTGAAAAAGGGTCGTAAGTCTTTCGTGGTCATGACAACATCTCCAATTTTATGATTGGTATTGTTTTTTACATTTGTTTATATTAATTTGTATGGTAAAAATGAGAGAAAAAGAGCTTTTCTAGAGAAGCTCTTGAAAAGTCCTCGCGAAAGCTTCGACTAAATCACACGTACGTTCAATATCCTTCAATTTCAATAAGCTTATAGGGCTATGAATATAGCGACAAGGAACACTGACAACTCCCGAGGGAACACCGCCTCTGGTCACAGCAATCCTACCAGCGTCAGTTCCACCATATACTGGTTTCTTATATTGCCAGGGGATATTTTTTTCCTTCGCTAATTGTTGTAATTGTGTAAGAATCTTCTGATTAACAACTAAGGATCTATCAGCAACAGTAATAGCCGGACCCTCATCAAGTTTACACGGGCAGTCCTGACTACTCACACCTGGCGTATCACCTGCAGTTGTGTTTTCTAAGGCAAGGGCCATATCAGGTTTAATGCTGTATGCTGCGGTAGCAGCTCCTCGGCCACCCACTTCTTCAGCTGATGCGAAATTAAAAACAATTGTTCCAGCCGGTTTTTTCTTACTAAGTCTTCGTAAAGTTTCTAATAATACGACACACCCGGTTCTATCATCAAAAGCTTTTCCAAGAACAGCGCCATTTGGGAGTTCTCTGAAAGGACCATCTAATGTACCCGTTGTCCCAACTTCAATACCTAATTCTTGAACTTCCTCTCTTGACGAGGCGCCAATATCAATTGCTAATTCTTCTGCTTTTGGAGGTTTCATATCTTCCCCACGAGGGATCATATGGGGCGGTTTAATACCTATAACACCATAGACATTTGGTTTCGAATCATCATCAGGTGCAAATACAACAGTTTGTCCTGGAAAAAGAAGATCAATAAAGCCGCCTAATTTAGCGAAATAAATAAACCCTTCATCACTTATATGGCGAACCATTAAACCAATTTCGTCCATATGGGCATCCAACATCAAAATAGGCCCATTTTTATCTTTTCCTTCTAAAGTAACAATCATATTTCCAAGAGCATCAGTTTCAATTTTATCAGCCAATTTTTGAACTTTCTTTTTAATAACTTTAGCGACTCGTTCCTCTCTTGACGGAACTCCGATAATTTGTGATAATTCTCGTAAATCTTCAAGTATTTGATTTGTCAATGAAAATACTCCTATGAGGTAATTCTGCGTAAAAAGCTGTTTTTGTTATTAAAAAGATTACTAAGTTATTGGGAAAAAGTCTAAACAAACAATTCTAAGAAAGAATAAAATAGGAACAGAAGTAATTAGTTCTAGGTGTATTTTAAAGAATGCGCGATCTTACTCAATTGGCGCTTGAAACTTGCACGAAAGAAGGAGCAAGCTACGCAGATATTCGCATAGTCACAATTAAAGATGAGACTATCTCTGTCAAAAAGGGTAATATCCAAACACTAAATCAAACAACAGAGCAAGGGTTTGGTGTTCGAACCATAGCTAATGGTGGCATGGGTTTTGCCGGTTCCTTTGATATAAACAAAGAGGAAATAAAACGCGTAGCAAAACTTGCAGTGCGAATTGCAAAAGCGTCAGGGGCAACGCGAAAAAGCCCCATAAAATTAGTCGATATAGAAATTGTTGAAGATACCTACAAAACGCCCATCAAAAAGGATCCTTTTGCTGTTCCTTTAGAAGAAAAACTAGATGTCTTAGTAGAGGCGGACAAAAGGCTTCGAGCTCATGATCCTGAGCAAATTAAGATGAGTCAAACAGATTTCCGGGCTCATCATGAAGAAAAATTATTCGCAAGTAATGAAGGAGCATATATTAAGCAAGAAATAATCTTTTGTGGAGGTGGTATCTCTTGTGTAGCAGTAGCCCCAGGAGTAGAACCACAAACACGGTCATTTCCTGGTTCTTTTCGAGGGGATTTTTCCACGCAAGGATATGAATATTTTGAGAATTTAGAGCTATTAGAACATACTGAACAAACCGCAAAAGAAGCAATAGCTTTAACACAAGCAAAAGCTTGTCCAACGGAAAAAACAACTCTTTTACTAAGTGGGCATCAATTAATGCTACAAATACATGAATCCTGTGGTCATCCAACAGAATTGGATAGGGTTCTAGGGACAGAAGCAGCTTATGCTGGAACAAGCTTCTTAACACCAGATAAATTAGGAGAATTACGTTATGGAAGTGAACATGTCACTATGACAGCAGATTCAACCCTGCCTGGTGGATTAGGAACATTTGGATACGACGATAAAGGTGTGCCTGCAAAAAGAGTTGTCTTAGTTGATAAAGGATTATTTGTCGGATATCAAAGCTCCCGTGAAACAGCAGCTATTATTGGCCTTGAGAAAAGTTCCGGAGGCATGCGAGCAGACAGCCCACAAAAACTACCAATAATTCGTATGGTGAATGTTAATCTAGAGCCAACAGATTGGAAACGCAATGAAATTATTGAGGAGACAAAAAAAGGAATTCTAATGACTACTAATAAAAGCTGGTCCATTGACGATAAGCGATTAAACTTCCAGTTCGGCACGGAGATTGCATGGGAAATTAAAGATGGTGAGTTAGGGGATCTTCTCCGGAATCCAACTTATACAGGTATTACCCCTCAATTCTGGAATAGTATGGATGCCCACTCAAAGGATGACTGGCGACTGTGGGGAACACCTAATTGTGGAAAAGGACAGCCAGGACAAGTAATGTATGTTGGTCATGGTGCTGGAACAGCACGATTTCATGATGTCCGTGTAGGGGTTATGAGAGATGAAACAACGCCAGCAGGGAAACAATAATATTAAAGGAAGTGAAAAACAAATGGAATTTCATAAAGAATTGCTTATAGAAAAAGGCGCTCTCATTCTTAATGAAGCACAAAAACAAGAGGCCACGCAAGCAGAAGTCGTTATTAGTATGCGTACTTTAGCATTAACGCGTTTGGCTAATAGTATTATTGATCAGAATATAGCTGAACGACATGCAAAAGCTTTGATAACCTTGTATTATGGTAAGAAACAAGGTTCTATAAATGTAGAAGTTTTCCAAGATAAGGATCTGCGAAAGGCAGTTGCAGATGCAGCAAAAATTGCTAAAGTTTCACCTGCAAACAAAGATTTTGAATCACTACCGGAACCGCAACCATACAAAAAACCATTTTCTTACAAAGATCTTCTTTGTAAATCAACGATTAATACTACACCGGAAAAACGTGCGGAATTTGCAGAAACAGCAATTAATACAGCTCATGATGTTGATAAGAAAATCGGCACAGTGGCAGGTGCAATTTCAAACAGTCTCACCGAGGGAGTAGTAATGAACTCACTTGGTGTAGAAGGTTATTATGTTCATGCTGGATGTAATATCAATCTTACAGTTCTTGGTAAGAATGGTTCAGAGGAAACAGCTGGGTGGTGTACTGACTCACGACGCGATATTAATGATCTACATATCGAAAAAGTAGCTGAAATAGCAGCAGAAAAAGCAGCAGAAGGTTTTGGTCTGAAAGAACTCGGACCTGGAGAATATGAAGTTGTATTAGAACCAGCAGCAATAGGTGGCATCCTTTTCATGATGAATTATTATGGCTTTAGTTCCCTAATGTATCAGGATTATATAAGTTTCTTAAGAGATAAAATCGGTGAAAAACTATTCGATAAAAAACTCAATATCACTGATAACGCCTATGATACCAGACATGTCTATCCAACAATCTTCGATGATGAGGGAGTACCAAAACAAAAATTAGAACTTGTGAAAAATGGCGTTCCAAAAAATCTTGCATATGATACCTTGCGAGCATCAAAAGATGACGTTGAAAGCACAGGTCATAATATTAAAGGACGGAGAGGGTCATTCCCTGTGGCTGTTCATCCTATTACTGAGGAGGGACCAGCTTCTATAGATGAGATGGTTGCAGAAACGAAGAAAGGCTTGTTGATCACCCATTTCCATTATCAAAATGCTGTAAATCCAACGAAAGGGGTGTTTACAGGCTTAACTCGAGATGGAACATGGTACATTGAAAATGGCGAAATCCAATACCCGGTAAAAACACTACGATACACTGACTCTGTACTCCGATTCTTGAAGAACATTGATTTAATTGGCAAATATGGTGAATTGAATACCACTCGAGGATTAATCCCCGCCATGAAACTCCCCTCATTCAAATTTAGCGGGTCAACATCAGGTTAAGTTGTCATGCATAAGAGGATTGAACACTTAATCTTCCTTTCCTCCCCTTTTTTTAGGCTAAATTTTCTCGGTTATCTCAAATTGTTGTAAAAATGTAGGGATATTAGCATCGCCTGATTGTTTAGCAAATTCAAACATGATTGCACTTGCTAGTTGTTCTCTATTGGATTCTTTCGTATCCATGAAGATAAAGCGACAATTAGGGATCTTTTTAGCGATATTTACATAGATTTCTCGGGGATGATACCTATCAGGAGGCCCATGAATTAATATGACATCTTGCTTAATTTCCTCTAAATGTGGATACATATCAAAGTCAACATTTTGTAAAACAGCTTTACGCCATTTCCATGGTTCTGCTCCTTTCACTGTCTCCATATTCCGTTTTCTTTGGATTTTATTTTTCATGCTTGAGAGAACTATGTGTCCAAGAAAATATTTTAGTACAGACAGTAGAAAAGGGGGTGTGCAGCTAAAGAAAATTTTTGATAATAATCTTTGTTGTGTCCATTTTGGAAAGGGATCTAAAACTAGTGTTGTTCCCGGATGAAAATATTCTTTCCATAACCCATGTAAAACAATCCCACCTCCAAAACTGGCACTCATTAAAACATAGTCTTTCTCAGCTAATGATAGTTTTTTAATAACCTCACCAATATCTTTAGCAATCCTATCGATAGAAAATTTCGTGTCTCTTTTTCTATTCATTTTACTGGACTTTTTTTCCCTTGTTTCTATATAATAGTATTCAGCACGATTATGCAGTGCATTGGTAGAATGCCGCCATGTCCATGGGGTATTTCCAAAACCTGGAAAGAAAACAATAGGACGAATAGTTTTGATTTTTTCAGGTTTGTGATGAAAGACACGAAGCTTGCCATTTTCAACAGGAATATATTTAATTGTGCATTGTCCTTCCTCATAGAAATTAGGGACATCTCGACGGGAACGCGTAATGAAAGTATCAATTTTTTCTTGTTTCGCTTGAGAGAGGGTGAAGAGATCATCCATTAGGATCAGCCTATTCTTAATATTTTAAATGATATGATATATAAGAAGAATACGATAAGGAAAAAAATGTGAGTAATTTCCATGGATGAAAAGAAAAAAATTGTAAAAGAAAAATATGCAGAAGCATTAACTAAAGCTGAAAAGGAAAAAAATACTGTGAGGACAGAAGGTTCTGTGATACATTCCTCAAGACCAGAACAAGGGCTTTTTTCACAAGAGATAATGGCTCCAAGTTTTGGCTGTATTTACAATTTACCAGCGCAAGCAAACATAACAAAAGGTATGACCGTTATTGATTTCGGAAGTGGCACAGGATATGATCTTATAAAAGCAGTTCGATTAACAGGTCCAACAGGTAAAGTTATCGGGGTAGATATGACGAAAGAAATGGTTGAGAAAGCAAAAAAGAACATGGAAAAAATGGGCTATGAAAATGTTGAGATAATTTATGCGGAAATTGAGGATATCCCATTACCTGAGAAGATTGCTGATGTAATAATCTCAAATTGTGTTATTAACTTAGCACCAGACAAATTAGCTGTTTTTAAAGAAGTGTTTCGTTTACTCAAATCCGGAGGGAGATTGGTTGATGGAGATAAAATTGCCAAAGAACCTTTACCTAAAAGTTTACAAGAAAATACTGATGCTTGGTGTGGGTGTGTGAGTGGTGCATTAACAGAAGAAGGCTATAAAAAAACCTTACAAAAAGCTGGTTTTACCGACATACAAATATCTCTAGACAAAGAAGACTCATTCCAATGGGAAGGAGAAGAGATAATGATATATAGTGGCATTCTCCGAGCCACAAAACCTTAAGAAACAATTGGTTTATTAGCTAGGAAAAGAAAAGGAATCTACAGATGAATAGATAATGTCTATGCCTAAATGGATTGCAGAATGGATACAAAAAGACCGCCTCGTATGGAATAAATATAAATTAAGTAGAAAATATCTGAGAAGAAGCAAGAGTGTAAAATTCATTGAGGGAGAAAAATATCAAGGAAAAGATAAGTGGGCGTGGTTTAAGTATTCTGTTAATAGTAAAAAATACGGTCGATACTGGGTAAAATACAATCAAGGACGATATGACTGTAATTGTCCATTTTTCAAACATAGAGGAATCTGTTCCCATATCTTAGCAGTTGCTCAGGAAACAGATGTGTGGCCTCAAAAAGAAACGATATTTGGCAAATAAAAAAAGTATTTTACTATTAATGAGTAGAAGTCTTTTTCGATTTTGACTGATATTCTTGAAGGGTTTGTTCCGTTAAATCAATTGTTTTTCTAATATCTTCAATAATACGGTCTCTAAGAAAACGAAGAAGTTGTGGTAATTGCCTGATATCTTCAATGATAAAAATTGGTTTCTCAGCAACAAGCTGTTCTTTCATATAACGCATATAGGTATCTGACACGGCAATGGTTTCTAATCCAGCGCGTTTACTTGCAATAATATCACTTGCTTGATCTCCAATCGTAATGACTTCATTAGGTTCCAAGTCAAGTAATCTTAATGCTTTTCGGATACCACTCGCATGAGGTTTTATCTTTTCGAAATCGTCTCGAGTAAGAAGTACATCAAATTTTTTTAATTCAGGGATCTTTTCTATAGCTGCTTCAATTACTTTTTCACTAGAATTTGTTACCAATGCAACCTTATAATCTAGGGATAATATTTCTTGTAGAACACTTCTGGCCCCTAAAATGGGGACAATATTTTTGCGATTTTTTCGATATAAAATAATACTTGTAACAATTAATTTGACAGCTTGGAAATTTGTCATCCCTAAAAATTTCCCTATTTTAAAGGTAAATTTAATCAAATTTGTTGGTCCTGTGCTTCCTTCCAGTTTATTAAGATAGGCAAACACTTTCCAAGATGCTTCACGCATTTTTTTGGCACTAATATCACTTTTTACCATGAGAGCAGCTTGCATAAACGGATAAGCAAGACGTTCTTTAAAGGAGGAAATAACACCATCAAAATCAAAAATAATCCCCTTAACTTGTTTTGTCTGTTTCTTCCCCTTTTTTTCTTGTGCTATTTGAGAAGATTTGTGTTGTTCTTTACTTTTTTTCTTGGAGGTTGATTTAGAAAATCTTGTTTTTTGATTTTCTTTTTTTGTTTCTCCAAGAACATCAGAATTCATTTTTTAGTTATACCTCAAATATACATTTTTAATTATACAAGTTGAAACCTAAAAGACTTCTATGAATTTTTATGTTCTTCCTCTTTTAGATATTTATGTTTTACTCTGGAAATAAATACATAAAAATTTCTAATTTTTCAATTAATACTAACACTATACTTAGCTAGTAAACACTGAAGTAAAAAGCTGTTGTTATCGGTATTTTTTCTTTACCAATTTTTTATTATGATTATTTATATCTAAATTTCTATTAAACCTCTAATCTTTTCTTGAAATTTTCTTGTTTCGATAAAAAATAATAAATTACTTTTTTTATACCAAATTTTTATCCAAAAAGATAGTTATTCTATAATGTATAATCTAACACAATGATAAGAAAAAAAGAATGAATTGTTATCTTATAATAACTTTTCAATTTTCTCTGTAAGAGTATCAACCATTTGATCCAGGTAATATTTGCCATGTTCTTCCGTGGCTTTGGTTGGATCTCCTAATACCCCGTTTTTTGTTAAAACTTTCATTCCTTTTTCAAAAATCATTGCGCTTTGTTTTTCAGTGAAAGGTCCTACATACCCGGCTTTAAGATGATCTGTTTTTACAAGGTGTTTTGCTACTGCTAACATAAGAGAAGTTTCATGTTCACCAGCATGCGCTCCTGCTTCAGCGGAAGTTACACCTTTTTCTTCTGAAAAGGCTTGCATTTTATCAATGAATTCTTGGAGATCTGTAAAACCTGTTACATTTACTTCAGAAAATTCCTTTTGGAGATTAGGTAGGACTTCTTTTAAGGGACCAAAGTTTCCACCGTGAAAAGGTAGGAAAATAATATTCTGGAAACCTTGTCTTGCTAAACTTTCAGTATAATCATGAATTATTGCTTGAAGGGTTTCTTTTGAAAAAGTAATTGTACCTGGGAAGACCATGTGATGTTCAGAACAACCAACGGAAATAGTCGGAGCTTGTAAGGTGTTCCCGAGTCTTTCTGCAATTAAATGAGCTAATGCATCTCCTAATAATGCATCAGTTATAGTTGGAAGATGGGGACCATGCTTCTCGGGCTCTATTAGGACAACGTGC
>JAYEJY010000255.1:0-2136 GCA_034660795.1 Promethearchaeati archaeon
ATAAAATAACATATTGTGATAATTGGACATATTTCCAAAATGTAGCAAAAGAAAAACTTCTTTATCAACATTCATTCAACAAAATTGATTATACAAGATTAGCTGCAAAATATATTGCTTCTAATTTATTCATAAAAAATTACAAATTTTTTTACAATGAAATTTATTGAAAAAATTCTCCCTTTTTCTTGCTTTTATCAAATTGTTAATTGAGAATACTTATAATATATAACTTTTCATTAGCAAATAGATTACTGAGTTATTTCTGGAGTTGATAATGATTTTCAAAAAAGTTACAACAAATGGTAGATTAAAATCAAAAGGCAATAAAATTAGTCAAATCTTTCTGATTTATTCAGCTATAACAATTATTCCCTTAGTTCTTTCACTATTCATGTTATTCTTTCTTATTTTGGGGTGGACTGGTGTATTAAATTCGATGGTTTTTCCAATAATAGTAAGTGTTTTTGTTGGGATAATCACATCCTTAATATTGATAATATATTTCTTATTTGAATTTAGATTTATTACACTCATAAACCAAATGTATCAATTATCTGAAGATGAACGTCTGGAAGAAATGAAATCATTAAAAATTTTGGCATTAGCAACAATAGGAACGCTTTTAGGAGAAATAACCTTTAATACTTTAGCCTATATTCGTTTTAGAAATATTATCTTGGATATTTACAAATCAGATGAACAACAAGCTAAAATCAAAAAAGCAAGTTTATTAATTATTTTAGGGCATATTTTAAGTATAACTTATTTTGGACTCTTTCTAAGACCAATTGGTTATTTTATGTTAGCTAAAATCTTAAATGAAAATGAAAAATTTGATATAAATATTATCAAGGAATTAAAAGTGATAATCGGAATAGGGAATCAATAATAGTTAGAATAAATCGTCTTTTAGTAATATTCATTCAATTTTTTCAATAATCTTAAATGGTAAAAGAATAATTATTTTTTGAGACGATAGTAAATGAAAATTGGCATTATTATTTGTGATCGTTATCAATCATGTAATGGTGGAAAATGTTTTCGAGCTGTACGTAACCGAGAAGGAGCTTTTAGAAGATATCCTAAAAACAACCCCTTAGAAGTGGTAGCATATACTACTTGTGGAGGTTGTCCAGGAGGAAATATTGAAAATACTGCAAGAGGAATTAAAAATTATGGCGCCGAAGCTATTCACCTTGCAACAGGTGTATTAGCCGGTTATCCACCATGCATTCATCTGCGAACGCATATTAAATTTATAGAAGAACAAACTGGTTTACCTGTAATAGTTGGTACACATCCAATGCCTACAAATTATATTGAAATGCATCAAAAAGCTGGGGACTGGACAAAGTATCATCAAGAATTAATGCAAGAATTTGAATTATTAATTCCCGAAGAAGCTTTGAAATATGATTCAACTAGAGAAAAATATAATAAATTACTCCAAAAGGAATTGAAATAATTATTTCACTTCTTTTAATTTTTTAAATAAAAAATACAATATGCTTTTTATGTAAAAAAAAACGCTTAAAAATTATTATAGAATATACTAAAACAAAATTATTTTAGAAAAATAGAAAAAAGGAAAGAGATTAATTACTTTCCTAAGAATTGTTTAATTTGAGTTTCGTGATCGACTTCTTCTTCAAGAATATGTAGTGCTAAATTGTAGGTGACAACATCCTTATCTTTGGTTGCTTTCATTAATTCATCATAAACCTCAATTGCACAATGCTCAGCATCTAAAATCATGTTTGCCATGGATTCTAGATCATTATCATCTTCAGGAAAGTCCTTGTCATATTTGCAGTTAGCTTTTTTATTAAGTTCTGTAAAATCAAGAATGACTTTTCCTTCCAATTGAGCAATTCTCTCAGCAACTTCTTCCATGTGCTCTAATTCTTCATCAGCAATTTCTTCCACTTTTTCAGCAAACTTGAAAGAACGACTTCCGTTAGCTAAATTGACTATAGTTCGATATTGGAAGAAAGCTATCCATTCGTCGGCATACGCCTTATTTAAGAGTTCAAGCACTTTTTCAAGATCAATCTCTAAGAGATCAATATTAGATTTTGGCATAATACTCACTCGTTTATTTTTTTATTAATGCTACTTAACTATCTCTCATTA
>JAYEJY010000256.1:0-2074 GCA_034660795.1 Promethearchaeati archaeon
TTAATCAAATATCAAAAAGGTTTAGAACCTGTAAATTTACCTCATGAACAATTGAATCCTATTATTGGTTCGACAGGTGTAAAAGCTCCTAGTGGACCTATTGTTGAATCAGTTAAACAATTAGAGAAAAAAACACCTCATATGACAACCACAATATTTGCATCAATAGAGCAAATTGTAGAGGAAGCTATAGTGGCTATAAAAAAAGGAAATATTACTAAAATTGGTTATCTTATGAATCAGAATCAAGCATTGTTAAAGCAATTAGGTGTCAGTTCGAACATTCTTGATGAAATGATTAATGCTGCATTAAATGCTGGAGCTTTAGGCGCTAAATTATCGGGTGCTGGTATAGGAGATAATATGATCGCTTTAAGTGATGAAAATAAGCAAGAAGCCATAATTACAGCACTGAATAAAACAGCTGGTCAAGCCCTTCCAGAATGTAAAATTGATCCGCAAGGTATAATCTTATCAAAAGAACTCTGAATTCTTTTTACTTTTCTGGGAAAAGAGGTTGTAAATCACTTTGTTTTGCTTTCTTTAAGATTGCTTCTTTTTCAGCTTCACTAATCTTTTCAAAATTTTCTGCTGCATGTATGATTTTTTTCCACAAGACTGTATCTCCCGCCATTGAATAGGTAGTGACGCCTTCCTGTGATAAAGCAAACCTAATCGCATCATTAATTGCTTCTTGTTCAACCAATGGCTCATACCATGTATTATATTTTTTCTTTCCTTCCCATCGACCTTTGGCAACTACTTTAATAGCAATAATACCAACATTTTTCCGTTTTGCTTCTTTTAATACAGGTCGAAAATCATTAACGGGATGAGGATGGAGTATAGCACCGATTGTTATCGGTAAAAGAAGTGTATCAAAATCAAATCTCTTTAAGGCTTCTAAATGGACTTGCACATCTGAGTGGCCAGTTAAGCCGATATTTTTGATCAATCCTTGATCTTTAGCTTCTAGAAATGCTTCTAATGCGCCATCCGGTCCCATGATAATATCCAATTCTTTTATAGTATCAACCGCATGAAATTGATACAGATCAAAATAGTCTGTTCCTAATCTCTCTAGTGATTCTAGGAGTTCTTCCCATGCTTCTTTCTTTGTTCGTTTTTGGGTTTTTTCTGCAATGAATAATTTGTTCCGCTTTTCTTGTATTGTCTTATGTAAATTTTGTTCTGCTTTTCCATATGTTGGTGCAACATCAATCATATTTATTCCGTGATTGAGTGCATACTCAATTGCTTCTGCTGCTTCGTCTTTTGAAATATATCCGACACCAAACCCACCAAGTGTCAATATTGATACTTTTTTCTTTGTTTTACCAAGTTGTCTTTTTTCCATAGTAATCTACTATAGGTATATGCTTTTCCTTTGGTAAAGTTTTCGGCATTCTCCATTCACTAAAAATATAAAAAAATTATTTTACTCTTATTGCTCGGAAATTGTTTCAAGTTTTCAAGATTTACTCATTTGATTTTGAGTGTTTGGGAAAAACCTATTTAACAGTTACTTGCTAATTAGACACATACCACTATGTTATAGCTAACAGGAGTTACAAAATTTGACAGATTGTGTTCTCTTCCTTCATGGTCATCAACCTTTTTACAATGAAGAATTTATTGTTAAAGAAATCATCCGGGAAAGTTATGCTCCATTACTCAAGCAATTACTTGACCTGCAGAAGGAGGGACATTCATTCAAAATTAATCTTTCACTTACTGGAAGTATTCTCCAATGGTTTGAACGATTAAATAATAAATTCCTCTTAAATTCCATTCAAGAATTATTGAAGAAAGATGTACTTGAAATTATACTCTCACCTTTTTATCATGCTCCTTTAGTATTCACAGATGATGGTTTTATCAAGGAACAATTTTATCATCATCATAAAATGCTGAAAGACATGTTTAATTATGAACCACGAGGATTCTTTCCCCCAGAATTAGTGTTTAGTACACACAAAAATGATTTAATTCAAGATTTAAACATTGATTATCTTTTAATTGAAGGTTCACATGAAGCATTTCATACTGATGACATTAGTGGTTTGTGGTCTCT
>JAYEJY010000257.1:0-10527 GCA_034660795.1 Promethearchaeati archaeon
TTTCTGCCTCTTCGTGAATAGCAACTTTTTCTTTCACATCTTCAGTTTCTATAAGGTTTAAAACCCAGTCATCTAATAATTCTTCATCTAACCCATGAAGTAATTTTTTTAAGGTACTTTTTATTTCCGTTGGTGTATCAATTGTGGGATCTTTTGAGTAAATTAATGGTGCAATATATTTTCCACATCGTCTTTTAGAACCAGGTACAGGTAATATTGGCTCTTCTTTATGTTTTTTAGCAATAGCAGCTTTTCGTCTCCATTCTCCACTCTTTTCATCATATTCTACTTGCTTAGTAGAACCGGAAGCCTTTACCATCTCAAAAATATGCGCGACTTTATTTTTGGAAAGCATCAAGTAGATTATTAATTTCATTCGTTCAATAGTCTCAAGTATCCCAACATCTCCTTGTTTGACCTTTTCTTTTAATTGTATTTTCTCCCCAACTGAGAGCTTTGTTTCCTCTATGGAATTGAGTAGTAACTCTATCATTATTGGCGTTAATTGAGTATTTTGAGAATATTCATCTTGGATATTCCTAAATTCATCTTGCATTTTTTCGGGCAATTGATTTATAATTTTATCAGCTTTGCCTTTTTTTCCTAATAAAACAGCAATCGTCCGATAACAGTCAATTGTCCATGTTTCAAGTGCTCTCATAGCACGTCCTCGTAATTGTTGCCATGCCGTTGTATCTCGCGTTGCTGTGGCATCAATTAAAATATCAGGCGTTCGCACATCCCACCCTGTTCGTGCCCAAGATGAAACAAAAACAAGTTGAATTGGTAATTCTTCAGCATCCAAGAAATCCGATACTAAATCATAGATTAATTGTTTCTTTCTCCCTCCTGGCATATTAATATAATAATATTCTTTCAATTCCCCACTCGCTGTTTGTAATGTTTCTTTTTTGGCATATTCGATTTTTCGGGCAATAGAAGCATAATCATATAATTTTTGAACAATATTGTTAATACGAATTGAAGGATCTTTAATTCTTTCTTGTAATTCATTTACAGCATTCGCTAATTCTTCATCTAATACAACCATTTCATCGATAAATTCACTCAGCGGTTCAAATATTTCGGTTGAAAACTCTGCATGACGGACACGATAAACTTTCTTAAGACCAGAAACATATTCTTCCATTAAATATTTGAATTGCAGATAAAGATAATCACTTAATTTATTTTGAAAGGGGAGTTCATATATTAATTCCATAAATAATCGTTCTGAAAGCTTGTCTATGATGATTTCGTGGCGAATAAAATCTGCCATCATTACATGTAATGGTTTTTCAAGATCAGGATTATAGCTAACATACATTTCTGATGATTGAACAGCAATAGGATTATATTTGATAATATTAGTACTCAAGCTTTGGGCAAAACTTCCCCCCACGCCTGAAAAGCCTGGTGAGCCAATACCAGATTCATCTTCAATTCTGATTTTCCGCCCAGAATCAAAAATAACAACTCCTTTAACATCTCGTATTTCTTCTTCTGCATTAATAATTGATTGGAATGTCCCGACTCTTCCCTCGCCAATTTTTGTTCGTGCCCAAGTATCAAGTGCTTTATAAATGCCAACCATTGTTCGACACATGATATCTCTTACTTCTTTGATTATTTTTCGTCTATCAGACTGCTTCTGGTAGATTTTGTAAAAGGTTGATCGAGCAGGGAGACGTTGGGCATATTTGCTACTTTTAATCATTTTTTGTAAACTGGGGATGCGAATTAATTGTTCTAAACGCAAGATCAATTTTTCAGTTTCATCAATAAGTTCACGAGCTAAAGTCGGGTGTTTTGAGATATTTGCTAAAGTTTTATCTGACCAACTGTTATATATATGGACTGTTTGAACAAGATTAATATCATGAAGAGATAAGGAATTATCTTTACGGCTTGGTTTCCATTCTTGAAATTTCGCCCGTAACTTTTCATCTGTTTTCTCATTACTGTAACTTCGATACATACCCAGTAATTCCTTGCAGATGAACAACCTGTCTTTTAGAGGGATTTTTTGGAACTCTCTCCGAAGTCGTTTATCATCAATATAGGACCAAAATTGTTTAAGATTAACTTTTATCTCATTATGTAGTTCCCGGATAGCTTTTTCTCGTCCGGAATAAGCAAATGTAACACCTAATTCAGCGATAGGTGCAACAAAGCCATGTACCACTAATTCTTTTTCCGGAACAACATAAATAAGCTTCATGCCGAGTTTTTTGAAATCTTTATCATAAGATTTTGCTGTTCCTGAAAAGCCTATTAAATCCTCAATATGGGCTCCTTTGAAAAGTTTAACAATGCTACGAGCAACATGATATGTTGCACTTTTTTCTTGCTCGACAATTTTATGAGCTTCATCAAAAATAACATGTCTAATTCCTAACCAGTTAAAAAGCTGCCGTACTTCTTTTTCTTTCCTTCTTTTCGCTCCTAAAATCTGTGCCAAAGAAGTATAGGTGAGAACAATAATAGGGGGGATTTCATGGGTTTTTTGAATAAATCTTTCTAATTGTGTAACTGTCCCTGAAAAAACAAAGTTGGGTGAAAGTTGAAGGCCTATTTCTTCAAAACAAATAGAGTCAACCCATTGGGATTGGTAATTTTGAGTGGGAACAAGGACAAGGATACTTTCATTTTTACGCAAATTTCTTATCCAATCTTGAATACACATTAACCCCATTAATGTTTTCCCTGAACCTGTCGGGGAATCAATAATATTGGCGTTGTAATTATTTCCTTTAAACATATAATAAGCTTCTAACTGATAGGGTCTTGGAATAGGAGAATTAATAATATCTTGATATTGCAGTTTAATGAATTCGTCTTCTTCCTTCTTAGGGGTCTTCTCGTCGGTTTTCGGTGGTATTTCCTTACTTTTTTCTTCTTCTTTTTTTGTACTTTTTTCATCTCGTTTCAATCGATGTAATAGTGATTTTTCAGATGTTTCTTGCTGTACTTTTACTTGCAAATTCAGTCGATTTATTCGTTCTCTAAGAATCCCTAATGAAATCGAAGCCATATCGGGTTCAAATTTCAAATCCTCTAAAAGTATTTTTTCAAATTCATCTAATCGTCCATAAACATCTTCTATTCGATAAAATCCTTTCTCTTGCAATCCTTTATAAATTTCAGTTGGGAAAAGACTGGATAATTCCTCTCTGCCAATATCTTCCCGTCGATACATTTTAACATCAGGTATATATGCGTATTCAAAAATTAATTCAGGTATATTATCATAAATGTTGTTTTCAATACCTTCAATAGGAGGAGGTTTCAATTCTATAACACGTTTAATTTCTTGAATAAATTTCTCTTGCACTAATGATTGGACATAAAATTCAATAGATTCTTCTTTCGCTAGCTCTAAAGGATATTTTTCTTTAGTTGTAATAATCTCTTTTATTTCTAAAAGATTCAGCGGAAAAGTGCTTTCTTCGATAACTTCCATGAGAAGATCTTTTACATATTCTTTCCGCATCTCAACATCTAGTGTTTGGGGCTCAGGTAATATTTCCGGCGATAATTGGTACATATTAGTTAATGAGTCATATAAAATGCGGATATTTAGTAACATAACACGGCTTCTTAACATGTCATTTTTAGTTAGAGCGTCACGATAAGCCTCCGCAGCTCGCATATACATTTTATTTGTCTGCCAGAAAAGTTTTAATTGCCCTTCTTCATCATTGTTTGAAACAGCGTTTTTAAATTTCTCTTCAACCGTGTCACAATAGCCTGTTGCATTCCAAAATTCTTCATTTGCTAAGGATCGAAAGATGTCTTCTTGAGATTCTACTTTTCTTAAAATCTCAAAAAAGGGGTGATCTTGCGCTTTATCTTTCTTGATTTCTAATATTTGTCGTTCAAGATTTTTCTCTTCTTTAATCAGTGATTGGTCATCTTCTTCATATTCAAAAACATCGGGACTATATTCTTCAATGGTAATTCTATCAACTTCATCAACAGAGGTTGCAGGTTCTTCTTCTTTTACAACTTCTTTTTTAACCTCTTTGAGTTCAGGTTTGGGTTTTCGTCGAAAAAGATTGATTAACCATTGAAAGAATCTTCGACACATTTTTTTGCTCTCCAAAAATTTGATGCTTTTGACAAGTTATTATATAACTATTTTTCATCTTATTTATATTAAATTAGTATTTATTTATGCAAAAAACACTGATTTTTAAGAAAAAATATGCTTATTTTATAGATAAATATACGTATTATTGCTTAATTTTAAACTAATTTTACCTTGCATCTGAGGCTTTTAATTGCTGTTTAATTACTTGTTTAATGATTGATTCTATGGTTTTCATGAAGGGACTAAAGGATTCGGGACGAAATTCCTTTTTAAATAAGCCCTTTTCATCTAATAATACGGAACGGGGGAGATTACGGAGGAGAGACTCCAGATCCTGTTTAGCTTTTAGACAAGATCCCCGAAAAATAATAGGTTCAGGATTAGAAAAAACATCATCGACTTCAGCAGCTTTTAATAATTTTGAAACATGACGATGAGTAAACCTGGTACCCCATGGTAAATCTTGTTTATTGATTAAAATGGTATATGGGATATTTTTTTGAATAATTTCTTCTCCCTTTAATTTCTTGAGTTCTTGTAAAGACCAAATATTATTTTCCCATTGATCAAGAGCACCATCAAGAACTAAGACAAGACCGCGTATTCCTTGTAAAACTACTTTTCGTGTTTCTCGTAATCTTTTTTGTCCTGCAGTGGTGAAAATATGAATTTTGAAGAGAAAATCATCAGAATCAGGTTTTTTCCCGAAACCAAAGACTGCTTGGTCAAAAAATACTGTTCGACCTGTATCTTGATCTGCTACTTTAACAAAATCAATAACTTCTTTAGGATTTTCTAACGATTTCATTATTTTTATAGCAGTGAGAATATATGTTTTTCCAGATAAGCTTGGCCCCCAAAAACAGATTTTTATCGATTGGATATTTCTATATTTGTGAATTAACATATGTATCACTGTTTTTGTTTGAATTCTATTCTAGTATTCTTACTTAATTGGAGTAATGACTTTTTTACATTCTGGACATTTTTCAGCCCAGCTGATTTTTTGATGACAATTTGAACAAATGCGAAATATTTCCATTTCCTTTGATGTTGGCAATAATATTGCTTCAGGATCAGGATGAACCATTAATGGTTGAGGATCAGATATTTTATTTAATGAGATATCTTTGTCTTCATTTTCATCACTTAACCGTTCAATATAAGGTTTAACTAGTTCTAATCGTTTATTGGCAGCTTCCAACAATGTTTTCTCTCCTTCAGATAATTTGACAGTATTTTCAAAGTAATTTTGTGCCTTTAGGAGATAAGCATAAGCTTTTTCGTGATTCTTTTTATTAGATAATCCAACCGCCAAATAAAAACAAGCCATTCCCAATTCTGTAGAAGCATATATCTTCAATTTATTAGTTATACTCTCTTCTAAGTCATAATTCATCATAGTAAAACGGTAAGATGATGCGCCGGCAAACAATTTAGCTGCTCTTTCAAAATTGCCATTTTTTCGAGCTAGAAAAGCTTCGGATTTCGTTATTTCAGCTTTTATTTCTAAATTCTTGAGTTCGATAATTTCTGCAAAACGAGCCTGAAAACTCCCCTCCTCCAAAATAATTTGTTTTAAATATGCTTTTGCTGCTTTAATAGCCGCAAGCGCTGAAATATGATAATATCGATACTCTGGACTGGTTTGAACAGATTCAAGTGCACGGTTCTGGTAAATATTCCCAACTAAAAAGAGGAGTATGGCAATTTCAAAATCTCTTTCCATGATTCTACCAATATATCCATCATTTAATTCAATCCAACGAATATGCTTTTTTATTTGCGAGATCTCAAGTTCTTCATAATCGTGGTGAAAAATAATCGCTAATTTTTGTAACGCTTTAATTTGTTGTGCTGGTGCTTTAAGAGGATAAATCTTATCTATTTCCGATTGTGCTTGTACGATGTTTTCTGGTAAAGTCGCTTGTTGGTCTTGGGTATCTCTATTAGTACTCTTATTATTAGATTCTATAAGATAGGTAAATAACCCTCGCAGGAAATTCTGCTCTTTTTCTAAATGCATTAACAATTCGTTTTTTTCTAAGGGAATTGAAATATGTAATCGCATTTCTAATTACACCTGTTTAAGATTCTCCTGATTATTCAACAACAACAATAGCCCCAATAGCATCATCCAAAGATGGTCTATCTGGTTTAATTTCTTTTTCTGGTTGTTCGCCTTCAATTTTCTTAATAGTAGGCGGTCCCCCAGAACTTCTTTCTGGTCTTTTTTCCCTTCTCTCAGGCTGTACTCTTGCAGGTGCACGTCCTCCACGTGTTTCTTTCATATCATTCATTATTTGTGTCATTACATCTGCAAATTGCCCAAATACTGAGGACATCATTTCCTCCGTATCCTTTAAGGAACTACTATCTTGTTCGCCAGTATTCAATCCATAAACACCGCTTTCGATACGCATTTTTAATCTAATTGAGTCTCGTACCCATTCTGCCCGTCCTCCAGAGGGAATATTATCTTCTATATATTCAATTATATCAAGATGTTTAGTTGGACTTAATGTAACAAGAAGGTTCATTGGATCGCGGGGAGGTTCTTTTTTTGAAAAACCTTTAATAGATATGCTTCTACGGAGAGTAGCAATCAGGCTTTTCCGTTCTTGTTTATCTTCTTCGGATTTTTCCTGATTCTGTTTTTCAGTAGATTTTTTTTCATCTTTTTTTGGCATTTCAACTCTCCTCCGGTAAATCTAGTATGAATTTTTTAGCAAAGAGCTCAAATCCGCGAGCATTTGATAAAACAGGGTCTTCTGGGATAATGAGCATTTCCGGATGTTCACTAAGACCAGCTTGGATAAACCCGTTTTTTAACTGATCACCAAAGATGTGAATGCCCCCGCCACATAAAATCACTTTTTCAATAATGGCATCTGGTGGTAAAGTTCCTATTAAACGATTAACTTCATCAAGAATAACATCAGCAATAACTTCAATATGATATTCTTTCATACCATAAATATCCCATTGTTCACCTTTTATTGTTAAAACATCCTTATTCTGGGATAAAGCTGACATTAAATCAAAAGGCCGTATGATTTTCCCAGTTTGGGTTTGCAATTCTTGTGCTAATCTATTAGTTAAGGTATCCGTTGCCTCTTCTAGACTCCCAGACGCTTGTCTCATCACTCTCCCTTCATACAGACTTAGTATATCTGTAGAACCATGCCCAACATCAACAATAATGGCGTCAACAGCCCTGAATTCTTGTTCTTTGATTAATGTTAAGTAATAGGTTCCAAAAGGCTCAGGCATGACAATGCATTTTTCGACATTAATTCGTCTTTGTATTCTTTCACCTGTTGCCTCATTTTCCACTTCTATTAGATGGTGCCCTTTTAATCCCTTAGCTAATTTCACCATCTCTTTTCTCGAAGAAGCAACAGGTACGCCAGTTGCCATAATAACATTATCAAAATTTTGGTTAGTTATTAGAGAAAGAATAGCTTTAATCGCAAGAATAGCATCATCAATTCGTTTCACTTTTCCTTCGCTTGCAATTCCTCGTTTCACTTCACTTTGCAATCGGGCTAATTCCCCAATATACATTTTGTGATTACCATCATTTATCACAAGGTTCTTCTCTAGTGAAGTGTCCCCGCTTAACCCGCGCCAACCTTCTAAAGGTGTACCAATGATAGATGGTATTTTCTTTTTATGTTTAGCACAAGAAAGTTTGATAGTAGACGTGCCAAGATCAATTCCAACCGCACGATATATTGGTCTTAGGGCCATAGTATTCACCTTTTGAAGAATCAATTAATGTTTCTTAAATGCTATAAAACCTAGTTATAGTAAAGTCGTGCTTTGATAAAAAGTATTCTCTTTCTTACATTTTGTTATTGCCTTGATTATTGCCCTTTTTGAGCAGTTTTCTTTCGAAAACTTTATGCAATATAAGTAATATTGATTTGTTAATAATTACTTTCAAATAATTTCTGGATTCATATCCAAAGGATGGATTGTTAGCAATGCCTGAAAAATTGACCGCTAAAGAAATAAATGAGATTTATAAAAAACGACCCTGGATCAATAAACATGCTCTTTCAAATCTTTTTTTAGAAGCTTTTGCTGAAACGGTAATTCCTGCCATGGATAAAGCAATGGGACAATTGTATAAGAAATTAATAAGTGAAGATTTTATTCTTAAAATCGAGCAAGAAGTTGTGGATGAAGCGATACTACGGCTCATAAAAATGATAAAAGAAGGACTACGGGAAGAAATGATTGAGCAGTTAAAATTCGAGGATTAAAAATCCTAAGTTTTGATTTTGTCATTCTTTTTCTTCAGCGATAATCTGATTAATCCAGTTGATCCAATCATCGATCTTTATTTCTCCCTTTAAAGCAACTTGAAATGTACGTATTTTAGGTTGAATTTCTTTAGCATGGTTTATCAATGTCTTAACATCAAAATCGGGGAAATGTTCGAGCAAATCCATTTTTGTAACTACCATAGCATCTGCATCTTTGTAAATAACGGGGTATTTCTTCGGTTTATTAGATCCTTCTGGAATACTCGCGATGATAATCCTATAATCTTCACCAAGATCATGACCAGCCGGGCAAACAAGATTGCCAACATTCTCTATAAATAGTACGTCAATTTTTTCTAAGTCTAGATTCTTTAAAGCATTTCTTATAAGGGGGGCGTCTAAATGGCACATTCCACCTGTATTTATCTGGACGACTTCAACGCCATGTTCACGTATCTTTTCGGCATCAATCGTAGTTGCTAAATCTCCCTCAATAACTGCTATTTGTACATCTTTTTTCATTTTTATTATGGTCTTTTCAATAAGAGTAGTTTTTCCTCCACCAGGGGAACCCATTATATTAAAACAAATAATGTTATTTTTATGAAGTAAAGCTCTATTCTCCTCCGCAATTTCGTCATTTATCTTGGACACACGTTCAAGAACAGGTATTTGTTTTATTTCTTTCATCTACATCAGCAAAAGAACTAATTTACTAGTCCTTTTTTTAATATATCTTGAAATACGATTATATCTAAAAAAAACGAATACAAATTGATGTATTAGGGTTAAAAGATTAGAATTAAATATAAGAAAGGTCATTAAGGAGATTTAGTGCCATCGCATATGCTAACTGGAATAATCGTAAAAATCAACACATAGATTTTTACACAACTTTCCGATAATCTCTGGAGATTGATTAATGGAACCGGTAATCAAATTCCCAGCTAAATCCAAAAATAAGAAGTTACCCTCGTTTAAAATTGTATTAGTTGGCAATTCCAAAACCGGTAAAACAACACTTTTAGAAGCACTAACTATTACCGGTTCATCCGAGAAAGGTTATTCTGCCTCTATCACTATTCCTATTTCTACTTCTGAAAAGGATTTAAAGAACTGCCCCAAAATTGAAGGAAAAATATTTGATTTACGATCTCAACGATATTTCCCTTATCTTCACGCTCTTTTTTATAATAATGCTAAAGGAGCGATTATTGTTTTTGATTTAACGGATAAAAAATCCTTTGAAGCACTTTCTTATTGGAAGCAAATTGTTTGGGGGAATGCTGGCATGGTACCCCTTCTCTTCTGTGGAAATAAAAGTGATCTTGTACAGAAAAATCCGAAGAATTTAACACGAAAAAAAATTTTAGAATATATCAACCAAGAATCAGCAAAGTTTGAAACAGCTATAGACTATATTGAGATGTCGGCAAAAAACCAAGAAATAATTTATTTCAGCTTAAAGCACGAACAACAATTTAATATTAATGAACTTGCTAATCACTATGATCCTTTCATTATTCCTTTTGTTCGCTGGTTAATGACTATATACAAAACCAATGCAATTAACAATTCTTTATAGGGAAAAAACCTATTATCTCTAAATAGTAATTCACCTTTGAATTGGATGAGAAAAATGATTCAATCCGTAACAATTTCCGAAGAAGCATATAAACAAATGTTCCGTTATGTAATAGAATATGCAAATCCAATTCGACCATATAGACAATGGCGGGAAGTTATTGGTTGGTTAGTGGGAAAAATAGAGCAACAGACAGTCTATATACAAAAAGCAATCCCTATGACAAGCGGAAATTCTATTTTTGTTGAAATGACGGATTATACCATAATACCACAAATAGCCGAAGAGGCGGAAAAAATAGGAGCGATTATTGTCGGCTGGTTTCATAGTCATCCGTCTTTTGGTTTCTTCCTTTCGGGTGTCGATATTAGAACACAAAGAAATCAGCAAAGCCTCTTTACTGATGCCATAGCAATAGTGTGTGATCCTACAAAAGTTACTAATCAAGAACCCGGCATGCATGGCTATCAAGTATATATGGACCCTTCTAGAAAAAGAGATTATCGAGAGCTAGAAATACAAATTGAAACCACAAGACCATTTCCGACAATTTTGCAGCAATTATTGGCTGAGAA
>JAYEJY010000258.1:0-10466 GCA_034660795.1 Promethearchaeati archaeon
AAATCAATAATGCTTCAACTAACACTAAAACAAATATCTGATGCTTTTTAGCTCCGATTGTTCGATAAAGAGCAAATTCTCGTGTTTTATCTTCGACACTTACAGACATAAGAGAAAAAATCAAAAAAACACAAACTAACACTCCCAAAACAGAGAGAGCTGTAAATAATAATCGTAAAAAGACCAAACCTGTTCCACGGTTTTCTAAAGCAGAGGCAATGGGCAAAGCAACTTGATAATTTGTTCCTATTGCTTCTTGTACCGTAACACCGATTTCTCTTGCTTTTTCTATAGTTTCTTCAGGACGATTCACATCATAAATATCTTCCCGATTGGCAAACTGAGCAACAACTTTCGTTGCAATAGAGCTACCACCAATAAAGGGTTCTAGTGTTGCAATATTAATAATAACCCTGTTTTCATATTCACGTGGTAACATACCATCATTAACAAATGAAGCATCATATGTCAAATTTAGCTCCATTAAACCGATATTTAAGGTATAAGTCGTTCCTTTTTCAAGCTCTAAAGCTTGTGCTATTTCGCGCCGTACCCAACAATGATTCATTGGGAGATCACTCATTTCCGTTTCTGGGTTTAAAATAAGATTACCAAAATCAATTGTAGCTTCTTTCTCAGGATTAATGCCTAATATTGGAACAGTAAAGTTCTTATTTTTTCCAAAAAACTGCGCTCCTTGTAATTCATATCGTGGTGTAGCACCAGCAACTTCTGAGATATTTTCTATCTGGTTAATAATGGCAGGATAATCCATAATAGGTGGCGAACTCGTTATATTGTATTTTGTAATACTTATGTCTATTTGTCCGGTTTCTTCAGCAATACGTGGGAGATAAGAAGTAGAGATAGCATCAATAATAACATTTGAAACACCAAAAACGCCTATAGCGATAGCAGTTGCTAATACACCAAGTGCAAAACGAAATTTCTTAGCTTTGATAGATTTTAACGCATATTTTGGATAAGAGAGAAATTTAACCATTATGTTCTCAACCTTATAGGATAGCGGTATCGCTTAATATGGAACCTTCTAAACCTGGGGTCAACTCTTCGTCAATAATTTTACCATCTAAAATTTGTAAAATTCGATCAGCTACTAACGAAATTGTGCGTGAATGGGAAACCATTAAAATAGTCTTCCCCAAATTTCTGTTTAAATCATAGAGTAATTGTAAGATAACTTTTGAAGATTTTGAGTCTAAATCTCCAGTTGGTTCATCACAAATCATCAAATCAGGATTATTCGCCATTGCACGAGAAATAGAAACCCTTTGTTGTTCCCCGCCGGATAATTCCGTTGGAAGATGTTCCTCACGACCTTTTAGGCCAACTAATTCTAACAATTCTTCTGCTCGTTGTTGACGCTTTTTTTTATCTACCCCTTGAAAAACCATGGGAATTTCAACATTCTCTTTTGCAGAAAGAAGTGGTAAGAGATTATAGAATTGAAAAACAAAAGATAATTTTTCCAAACGTAAATCAGCTAATTCATTATCTGATAAAGAGGAAAGATCTATCCCCTCAAATAAGACTCTTCCACGATCCGGTCGGTCTATGCCACCAACAATATTTAGCAATGTTGTTTTTCCACAACCCGAAGGCCCCATGATCGCTACAAACTCACCTTTTGTTATTTTAAATGAAACACCACGTAAAGCGGGAATAGCATTTTTCCCTAATAAATAGGCCTTATGGAGGTCCTCAACTTCAACTATAATAGTTTCATCTTGATTGTTTCCGGATTCAGTATTAACAAGCGTCACCAAATTTCACCAAGTAATTATTCTGCAATATCAAATTCATAAATTAATTATAATTAAGCTATATATTAACTAATAAGTTAATACTTTTAACATTTTGTTTACAAAAAAATTGAATGATAAGTTCAAAAAAAGTTGAATGCTGTTGAAAAGGCATCGCACGGGAAAAAATAATAGGGAATAAACGATTGTATAACCATTAAAATTAATTGAGGTAGTATTGTGTCATCGTTAAGAATCAAAAATGTTTCAATAAAAAAAATGGGTTTGTTGGTACTCATTTTAAGTGTTTGTTGCTTACTCCCGATAACAAAAATATATGTTTTCTCCTCACAGACTACACAAATAACATCACAAATCCAACCAGGAAAGGTGGAACAACAAGAGATTATAGAAGGAGTAAAAAAATTCAAGGAAATTAGCATAAAACAAACAAATAATGAAACTAACAACAATGACACAGTACCAGAATATATATGGAGTTGGGTAAAAGATAATTTCGTTAATCTTATTGTTTCTGCTGCAATAATACTGGTCTCAATTGTTCTTGTAATAGTTATTCGAAGATACACAAAACGACTCGTTGATAGAAACAAGCTACAAAAACAATATGCTAAAATCATTAACAGAGTGGCACGATGGGTATTTATCTTCATTATTATAATAAGCATATTACTGGTATTTGATGTAACAATAGGCGCAATAACTGGTGTTTTAGCGCTTTTTGGCGGCACGATCTTAGGGTTTGCAGCAATTAATACTATTGGGAACGCTATTGCAGGACTAATAATCATGAGTAGTAAACCAATAAAACCTGGCGACAGGATTTTTTACGAGAATCAATTTGCTGATGTTATTGCAATAGAACTTATTTTTACGAAACTGGAGAAGACAGATGGCGCGATTATCTATATACCAAATCAAGAATTATTACAACAAGACATTATTAATTATGGTCAAAAAGAAGGAATATCCCGTTCCATAGCAATAACAGCAGGCTTTGATATCGAAAGCGAATTTGTCGAACAGGCTTTATTAGAAGCTGTCGAACGTGTTGACAGGATATTAAAAAGACCTAAACCTAAAGTGAAATTAACCGAATTCCAAAATTTCGCTGTTGAATATACAGTCTATTATAAAATTAGGAAGATAGAAGATATGTTCAATGTTGAATCTGAACTTAGAAAACAAATCCTTAAGATAACTGCAAATTATGGAATTGATATAAGTACACCTAATTTGGTTCAAAGCATAAAAACTGGTTGAGATCAACTTAATTAGGTTTTCTTTTTTTTATTGACCCCTGCAATTATTCTTGTAAATCTTTAATTGAGGATTCAGCACTAATCCAGAAGGTTTTCTCATTATAGATAACCTTCCGAAGTTTCTTGTCAGCAGCCATTTCTTGAAGTAATTTTTTAACCTTAGGTTCAGAAAGATCAGTCATTTTCATGATTTGGTTCTCACGGAGAGGATGCCGTTGAGTAATAGTTAAAATTTGTTCCGTGAATCGTTTACGTTTATCTATATGGAATCCTTCCTCATCCTCATAATTAGAGATATTAGTTGCCCCTAAAGTTTCACAAATCTCCATGACACGTTTATGTGGTGGGATTT
Organism: Promethearchaeati archaeon; assembly: GCA_034660795.1. GTDB lineage: Archaea > Asgardarchaeota > Heimdallarchaeia > JABLTI01 > JABLTI01 > JAYEJY01. The sequence continues at coordinate 3,399 of JAYEJY010000258.1, forward strand.
GCACCCATGGTTCCGCAGGTGGGCGAATGGGAACATTAACATATACCCTATCACTATGGAGGGTATCTAACACTTTTTTCAAGTCAGCAATATTTTCTTCACCATCATTTAAGTTTTTAACGAGCATGACTTCCATCCAAATTTCTCCTGAAAACATCTCTCGAAAAAGACTCATACCATCAATAATATCATCAATATGCAACCCTTTGATAGGCCGGTTAACACGCTTGAACAGTGACTGATCAACAGCATCCAAAGTGGGAAGAATAACATCAGCATCAAGTAATTCGTTTCGTACTTTTGCATTAGAAAGCAAAGCGCCATTAGTAATAACTGAAATGGGTTTGGTAGAAAGAGCTTTTATTTGATCAATCAACCAGCCAAGACTTTTACATAATGTTGGTTCGCCCTCCCCAACAAATGTAATGTAATCTAAGGAAATATCTGACTCAAGAACATGAATAACATTATCAAGAATATCTTCCCTGGGAAAGAAATCTTGACGTGTGTTAGTAAAATTGGTTGTGCGACCAATTTGACAGTACACACAAGAATAATTACATGTCTTTGGCGGAATAGGGCTAACCCCAAGGGATTGTCCTAGTCGTCGAGAAGGAACGGGCCCATAAACATAAGGAAGGTTTTCTTTATTCATAACGAACGTCTTCTAAAAAGAACAGTAATATATACTAATAGACTTTTTCTATTAATACTTTTGCCAACTATACGAAAAGAACAAATAATGTCAAACAAAATTTTTCCTTAGAAAATAAAATATATTGTGTCCTTAATGTTCTCTTTTTGCTTAAAGCTGTAACTTTTTTAGGAATCAAATTAATATTAAGCTGATTCGTTTAGAATCACTTTTTCCCTAGTGGAAAAACGACTCGCAGGTCCAGAAGTAGTAATTGCCTTCCCCGGTAACTGGTGGTGGCTACTGTTTCCATAACTACTCCTTTTTGTTAGACACTGCTACAGCTGGACTCGTGAGTCATCCATTAAAAAACCTCTAATAATTGTTATAAAATTAATAAAAAAATAGTTTATTTAACCATTATTTTATCGTATATTCTTATTATTAGTATAACAAAAGAATGAAAAAAGTGGTGGGCCCTGTGCGATTTGAATTCGTGGTACAGAAGTAAACAACTTCACTACTCACACGACATTCAGGTCTCGGAGCAATGCTCCCGCAAGAACATTACTTATGAGCCTGATGCTCTACCTAGCTGAGCTAAAGGCCCACTTTTACAAGTTGGTTGAGAGCAATTTATTATTTAAATCTTTTTTCAATCTGAGAATTATTCCAGGAATCTTTTGTAAAAAGAATTTTCAATTATTATATTCACAAATTTTCGAATTCTTTTATGGTTATATTTTTTTATGTAAAATTTTCTTATAAGGTATGCTTCATCATCTTTATTCTTTGCTTAAAATTATACGGATTTTTGTTTAATGTCAGTTTTAATCTCATAAACAATTTTTATCGTGGGCTTACTCAGATACATAACTAAAAAGTGATTCTCTTTCCCTTTGGTAAAATTACTTTCATCTTTCAAATGCCATATTCTATAGTAAGAATAGTTTTCCTCTCAGCAAAACCACATAAATATCCCGAGTTTTGCTACTCTTTTAATATGCTTTTGTACACGCATACGAATAAATTAAAAATAGCATTTCATTATGAGTAATTCTAAGTAGTTGACAATAATGAGTAATAATTTTGTGGAAAAGAACATCAAAAAACTGTCGGATGATAATGCAGAAGTAAGAAGACAAGCTGTAGAAACACTTGGTCGTAGCATGGATCAATCTGCTATTCAACCTTTACTTGCCTTATTTCCAAAAGAAAATAATATCGATGTTCGTCGAGCAATTATTCTTTCCCTCTCTTTTCTTGGAAGTGTAAAAGCTTTACCGCTTCTTTTACAAGTCCTTCGAGAAGAAGATGATTTAGAAATAAAACGTAACGCTGCTGGGGGGTTACGATTCTTTCGGGAAGAACTCGACCCTGAAGATATTTTTGACATGCTAATTAAGGAAACTAATCCTGATCTCCAGAATGTGCTTGCTTCCACGATTATTTTCTTTGGTGATGAAACGCTTATCCCAAAATTAATTGAGTTTTTCAAAAAAGAAGATTGCAGAGATTTAAAACCTTGTATATTAGAAATCATTGGGTCATATGATGATGAACGTACAAAAGAGATACTTATTGATTGTATCAATCCTGGAAAAAAACGAGAACTCCGAGAAATTGCAACGAGAGCTATGGGAAAATTAGACGATGTTAATCTTATTCCCCATCTTTATGATGTGTACAAATATGACGAATGTGAAGAAATTAGTGATTATGCTCATGGTGTTCTAGAAGAATTATCTATTGCTTTGAATTTTGACTCCATTGATCAAATGGTTCTAGAATTAAAAAAGCAATTTGAAAAGAAAGAAGGAATTACTAATGGGAAGATTGAAGAAAGCAATTCTTCCTAGAAAAAGCTTATTAGCTCTTCTTTTCCTACATAGAATGGTGTTATTCTTCCAATGGTCGATGTAATTATTGTTGGTGCTGGTCCTGCTGGATCAACTACTGCTCGTTTTCTAACTCGAGAAGGGTTGTCAGTCACCATTCTTGATGCAAAAAGTCACATAGGTATCCCTGTACAGTGCGGTGAAGCTGTTAGTAGAGATACTTTCGAAGACATTTTACATATTCCTATGCCTGAGGAGGCTATTCGCACCCAAATTGATGGTTTTCGAGTTATTGGCCCCTCCCTCCAAAAAATTGAATATACTGTTCCCCAAGGAGAAGGCTGGATTGTTGACCGGCGTGTTTTTGATAAAGAAATGCTCATTGCTGCTGTCAAAGAAGGTACTGATATCCAATTACATTCACAGGTTATAGGTCTCACTATCCATCCAGAAGAAGGTATTGAAGTTAAAATCAATCAAAAAGGGAATATTAAGATGATGAAAGCCCCCGTTGTTGTTGGAGCAGATGGTTTATATAGTATTATTGCTCGAGCAGCTGGGCTAGCAGGACCTATTGATCCTAAGGATTTAGACACCTCCGTAGGATATGAAATGATAAACGTCAAAATTGACCGCCCCACTATGTTTGATCTCTATGTTGGAGAAAAAGTTGCCCCACGAGGATATCTCTGGGTTTTTCCTAAAGGACAAGATTGTGCGAATGTAGGAATTGGAGTGGGGGTAGGATTTGCGAAGAAATCAGTAAAACAATATTTAGACGACTTTATAAGCAAACACCCAGAAGGAAAAAAGCGTTTTAAAAATGCAACTATAATTGAGGAGCGAATTGGTGCTATTCCTGTTGGTGGACCCCTTGAACAACTAGCAACAGACCGTGTTTTATTAGTTGGTGATGCTGCTCGTCAAGTAAATCCATTAACAGGTGGAGGAATAGCCTATGGTATGGAAGCAGGGAAAATGGTTGCTGATACGTTAAAAGAAGCTTTTTCAAAAAATAATTTTTCAGAAAAATTCTTGAGAAAACGATACGAAAAATACTGGGCGAAAAGTTATGGAAAATCATTTGGCATGGGAACACGCGCGCGGAAAGCGCTTGATGTTATAACTGATGAACAAATGGATAATATTATCGACGTTTTTGATGGAGAAGACATTACCAAAGCGGTAACCGGTAAATGGGCACAAATACGTCTTGGTGCAAAATTAATGAAAAAAGACCCTTCCCTTCTTAAGCTTCTTCAGCAAGTGTTAGGAAATTAATTTAAAAAAAAGATAGTTTATAATAAAGATTTGAAGATAATATGATAATTAAAGGAATTGCCGAATGTTATCTTCTGACATTTTATCTTTTTTCCGTTTAGACCGTAATATATCTTTGAATCGTTGGAATTCTGAAGATGATTCTGTTACAGGTTGTTTAGATTGTTTCTGTAAAGCATATATCACCCGTTTAATAAGTTCATTTCTCTGAGGGTTTATTCGATAAAATCTTCCCGAATCATTCTCATATGTTTCAATTAAATCTGTATCTGCTTCTTGAATCGATCGTATTATTACACATAATCCCACAATGCCAATTGTTGGTCGGTAATTCTTTGCTTTGGATTCCACCTCGTAGCGAGTATGCCATTCACCATCAGCTAGCAGATTTAAAATGGCGATCTTAGCAGGATCATGTTGAATAAGATTGTAAATTCTTTTTGCGATGATTTTATTCATATCGTTCCTACCTCGGTGGGTAGTTCAGGTGGATCTACTTCTTCCTTTTCTTCCATTGATTCCTCAAATACTTGCCGCATGAAATTGAGTTTCATGTTTGAGGGTACGATTACAATAAAGTCTTTGGCAAGGGCAAAAATTTCCCCACCATTTGTTAATGTATATGATTTCAATTGTTGAATAGTTCGTTTTAATCGTATCATATCAAGCTTTGCTAAATCACGAACTCCTAGAATTACAACATCACCACTAGCAACTCGATCACAAATCATATCTACATCTTGTAATCCACGTAAAGTTAGTGTTACAACTTCATTATTTTCTTGATCTTTTGGGTCGGGAGATTTAGATCGTTTTTTTAAGAAAAACATCGATGCACCAATTAACGTACTAAAACCGATGATTCCTAATGTTAGTATCAAATTCATTTTTGTTCCTCCATCAAATACCAATATAACTTTAATTCTTTTTGAGCATTAAAAACCAAAGAATATCCTAGTATTATGAAGATAAATATGTTTTAAAAATAGTCCCAAATTGTTGGGGCATTTCCAGGGAAAAACTCATGAATGTTATCAATAGCTACTTTACAACAAATTTTTCCATTAGTGTCTTGAACGCCACCTGGAACTTTTAAAAGCCGACGGATATCAATTGATACTTTCCTATCAATTCGTGGATAACGATATGTAAGAATGTGAGTGAAAATCTTATCTCGATTTTGTTTTTTTCCAAGAATGGTATTGTAAATATACTGGAAAGGTTTGTCTCCTTTTTGTAAATTATATCGTAAACGTTCAATTTGTTTTCCGGTGAAATTAAATGGATCTGCTCTCAATTCTTTTTCAGAAGCTCGCTTAAAAAATGACTTAGCAATCATTTCAATGATTCTATCACGGAGAGGGATCACGTGTTTTAGATCCTTTTCAACAGCTTGTGTACGAGATTGATCTTTTATGAGTGAAAGATATCGTACGATACTATTCCTTTGATTTTGCGTAAGTTTCCCAGCTAATGGATCTTTCACCCATGCATGGAATCCACGTCTTCCTGAGAATAACCAATCAATATCCTTAAACCCAAAATCTTCTTTTAATGTTTTATCAATAAATGCTGCTGCATCTTGTACAAGTGACCAACATTTACTACAATATTGCTCTTTTCCTCTACAACCACAAGTTCTTACCGGATCATAATCATTCAAGTCTAAATCAAAACAAAACTCTCGTGAAAGCCAGTTAATCTTTTGAATAGTGTCACGCTTGGATGGCGGAACTTCATATACAGCGCCAATATAACTTCTTCTAATAGGATTATTGGACAAATAATCAATCAACTCATCTGTTGTTTTAAAGGACATATTTCTTACGAAGATCTCAGGTTCTAAAAGAAAAGCAAATTCTCTTCGATAAAACGTTGAGAAGCCAATAATGGATAAAAGGTCTGCTGGATCAAAGATCTCTCGATAGTATCGTTGGATAAGTTCAGTTGTTACTTCTCTAGAATTATTGTCCTCATTGCTTTTTGCCATGGTTCATATTCATCTCTTCTCATTTTCTATTTTTTGACCCTTTATTTTATCTCTATTATCTGTGAGTAATTTTTTTGCTTTAGCAGCGTATTTGGCATAACTAATAGGATGACGAATAGGATATGCTTTCCAACCATACCGAAGTTTGAAAAGAATCGCACAAGCCTCACTTGGTTTTTTATCAATTACTTTCCGTTCAAGTTCTCTAATAAGATCCTCTTCCTTTTTTGAGGGATTTTCGAATTCTTTTCGTATGTTTTTATCGATTTTATCAATGGATTGATGTAGAAAGGTACAATAATATTCACCTTGTATTCGTTCACACCCCGGTGCATTATAATCTGTTTCCCCACCTTCTAAACCATACATATGTCTAATAATATAGCCAGCATTTCCTCTTTCAAATTGATCAAAACTAATACCCGCGTTATCAACAGCATTTCTATACCAGAAACGCATCTGTTCTTGTAATGGCATTCCCATCTTTTTAAGGAATAACCCAAGTTGAAAACGTTCATTATGACCAAGATGGCCTTTACTCATTACTTCATTGTAGAGATCGAGCATGCATTGGGGAAAAAGATCCTGTCTATGATAAAAATCATAAATACTCATATCCACTTTACCCGAGGATTTTGCCATTTCATAGATAATTTTGCCTAATTCTTCCTGTATCTCTCTCACAGCGCTTCGTGCTGTGCGGTCCATTTTTTCACCTGTTTCTTTAATACGGTCTCGGAGCATTTTTTCAAATTTCCGTTTAATACTGTTAGCAAAATCATTAATTGTCCCAAAAACCCAACCATTAACTAAGAGGGCTGAACGGTTACTCACCATTTTTGGAACACAACTAAAATGTACTGCAATGGTTTCTTGATAACGGTTTCCTATTAAGAAATCTTTGAAATAATGCTGTGTTCGATCAAATTTTGACCAAAGGGTTTTTGGATCATACACGTTCTCATCACCAAAAAAGTAGTTCATGATCTCAATTTTTTCTTGTAAACCCTTTGCATTCATAAAACGCCATTCAAAAAGATCACCCTCTTGTTCTATAAGCCAGCCAAAAACACGGGAATTTTCTGCAGCAACAAGTCGTAACAGGGCATGACCAGCAAATTCCTCAAATAATTCCCGCTCATATCTTTCTGAATAAATATTTCTTATTGGATACCAACGTTTATTTTGTACAAAATTATTTATTCGTTCCCGGGCAATCCGGGGCCATTCTTCCATATCTAATTGGAGCTGTTCTTTGGGGAGATTAATTTCATCTAATTTTTTTATAACAACCCAATCAGGTATCATGTACATAACGCCTCACA